>NZ_AKIX01000027.1:0-27654 GCF_000282075.1 Brevibacillus sp. BC25 | reverse complement strand
CCCCGCCAATCTTGGCAGATGAGAAGCGGCTAGTCCAGATTCTATTCAATCTTGTTCACAATGCAATGAAATTCACGGAAGAAGGAGCTGTCGTCGTTTCGGCTAAGAGTGTGGACGGGCAGGTGGCGATCTATGTATCCGATACAGGAATCGGGATGGACGAGCAGACCAAGGCACGTATATTTTTGCCGTATGAGCAGGGAGCTCAAGCAACGAACGATGGAGGAGGAATCGGCCTCGGTCTTGCTATTTGTACACAGCTGGTAGACCTGCATGATAGCGAGCTGAGAGTCGAGTCTGAACCGGGCAAAGGTTCCGTATTTAGCTTCTGGCTGCCTGTGGTTAGTACAGATGAGATGAGAGCAGCAGAGAGCCAATATGTGGAGCAGATAGATAAGAACAATCAAGTGACGGTCATCAACCAGATGAGGCATAGTGAAGCTCCAGATATCTTGGCTTTTCAGGAAACAGCTGCACATGCGTTTGTTGAAAGAAAGGCGAACATATTGGCGATCGATGACGACCCGGTTAACCTCATGGTGCTGGATCGAATGCTCTCATCTTCGCAATACCAAATCACAACGTGCACATCGCCAAGAGATGCGCTCGATCTGCTTTTTACAGAACAGTGGGATTTGCTTATTATCGATGTCATGATGCCCCATATGTCAGGTTATGAGCTGACGCAAAGGGTCAGGGAGCATTTCTCTGTTTCCGAGCTTCCGATTTTGCTCTTAACGGCGCGCAGCCAGTCTGAGGATGTATACACCGGGTATTTGTCTGGTGCGAATGACTATGTTTGCAAACCAGTCGATGGTATGGAGCTGAAATATCGCGTCTGGTCGTTGACGACACTCAAGCAAACCGTCGATGAACGACTGCGTATGGAAGCTGCCTACTTGCAGGCGCAGATTCACCCGCACTTCTTGTTCAACACACTTAGCTCGATTATGGCGTTGAGTGACATTGATACGGAGAAAATGCGTAAACTCGGGGATGCGTTTACCGCCTTCTTGCATATCAGCTTTGATTTTTTGAATACAGGAAAGCAAGTTGCACTCTCCCATGAGCTGGAGCTCGTCCAAGCCTATCTTTACATTGAAAAGGAACGATTTGGCGAGCGGATACAGATCGTGTGGGAGGTTGAGCCTGACATCGATCTTCTCATCCCGCCACTCACCATTCAGCCATTGGTTGAGAATGCAATCAACCATGGTCTTTTTACCAGAATAGAGGGGGGAACTCTCCATATCCGCATCGTCCGGCAAAAGAACGCCACTCTTTTTGAGGTGAAGGATGACGGTATCGGGATGGAGGAAGCGACTGTGCGGCAAATTCTTGATTTGTCGAAGAAGGAAAGAGGCGGAATCGGCGTGTCCAACACGAATCGGAGACTGACGCAAATGTACGGGAAGGGATTGCGTATCATGAGTAAGCCGGGTGAAGGAACGACGGTGTCTTTTGTCATACCGGATCAGGCGTTGACTGAAAAACATCGAGGTGAACGGGCATGATTACCATCCAATGCACCAAAAAGCTTGCAGAGGAACTACCCGTAGCGTTATCCGATAAGGAGAAAATGGTTTCACAGCCATTATACAGGTGGCATGCTCACCTGATTTTACTGAATCGCAGGAAGTGTGTAGCGGTGATGAATAATGTGACCAGGTACAATTTTATCATCTATGGGTTAAAGAAAGCAGACTTTACAAGATTCGATCAGATATTTTTAGAAAAAATCTCTGAGAATCTTATTGCGGATGGCATAGAGCAATCGTTAATTCAGAAGTATTTGCATCATGCTAGTGAGGCTACTTTCACACAGACAAGTGATAGAAGCATTATTAGTCAATTAAACGACATGATTTTGTTGGCAAGATACGATATGGATAATAACGTAAGGGAAATCGGTGTAGAGGAATTGAATCAAATCAATCGACTGTCGAATCAATATCCCATGTCTAAATTATCGCAAATATTTCCACGCGATGCGATGCAACACGCGTTAGAAAATTTATCGATGGTTAACCCATAAATGGAAGACTTATTAGCAGTTTTTATATAGGCATCGGAAGAACGGCGAGCATCCGCATACTCTCAAGAGTAGTAGGATGCTTTTTCATTTTTATTCGTTGAAAAACGACAAGTGTGTCGTTTATAATTGGGTTACTAAATAAAAACGACAATCATGTATATTTTTTTATTGGAGGAGGTGGCTGAACCCCATGGCCCCAAAAGTAAGCGACGAATACAAAACCAAAAAGAAAATCGAACTGCTACAAGCGGCAAAACGTGTGTTCATCACAAAAGGCTATACACGGGCCACTATGCAAGACGTCATGGACGAGGCTAGTGTATCGAGGGGAGCCTTGTACGCCTACTTTGATAACCTGGAGCACTTATATTTGGAGCTGCTGCAATTCGAGGATCAACAGGATGTACAGTTTTTCACACCAATTGCTAGCGAAACGTCCTGGCAGCAAATCACCAAATGGGTTAACAAACAACAGGGCGAGATCGAGAAAATCGAACAAACACTGTCCAAAGCCAACTCAGAGTTTTTCCTGTCACTGAAGGATCAGCAAAAGCAACAGAGCTATCCATACATCACGACTCGCTATGAAAAAATGGTCGACGTGTTGACAGCTTTTTTTGCGCATGGGACAGCGACAGGTGAGTTCAAGCCACAGCTACCACCTGAGGCGATCGCTCGCTATTTCATCTCGGTTATCGATGGACTGATGCTGGATACCGCGCATTTAGGCGCAGAGAAAACGAAGGTGTCCGAGCAGATGGAAGCACTGTTGTTTTCATTGAGAGCGATGCTGGGACCGGTTCAATAAGGAGGGGGAAGAATGTTGTTTCAATCAGAGAGAATCTATCTGAGAAAAATGACGGGGGAGGATGTGGACGTCTACCACACTTGGAGAAATGACGTGGAAGTCATGCGGACAACGAGTCCGTCCATGGACGTCTTTACCTGGGACGATACGAACGGGTTTGTGAATCAGGTCATCCTGCATGCAAGCTCCTCGAAGAGCTACATGATCGTAGACAGCCAAACCAATCGACCGATCGGGATTACCTCCCTCATTCAAATCGACCTGAAAAACCGCAATGCGGAGTGCATCATCGATATTGGAGAGAAGGAATACTGGGGTAAAGGGTACGGACGAGAAGCGCTGAAGCTGCTACTGGATTATGCATTCTTGGAAATGAATCTGCATCGGGTATCGCTGCGCGTCTTTTCCTTTAACGAAAAGGCGATCAAGCTGTATGAGAAACTCGGATTCAAACAAGAGGGGATTTCGCGGCAGTTTTTGTTTCGAGAGGGAAAATGGCATGATATCGTCCACATGGGGATTTTGCAGCAGGAATATATCTCGTAAATAGAAAGGCTGGCGGTACGAAGGGTACCACCAGCCTTTTGCGTATGAAGGGTGTCTCTTATTTTCCGGCGTAAATCGGTACTTCCCACTCTACATTTTTGTGTTCAACCATTCGTTTCTCGGAAGTAATGATCAATTGCTTTGGCAGGGTTGTGAGGTTTTCTAAGAAGATTGTACCTCCAAAAATCGCCCGATCATTTTCATACTCAGTCTTATCGATTAAGTAGTCGACGTTTTCGTATTTTTTCCCGGTTTCGTCTGTAATGGTCCAGTATTGATAGGGACCCATAGCGGCAGTATCTGGAGAGAGAGTTGCCTCGAATGACAGATCGTAGCCTTCCAATTTCGTGGTAGTCCCATCGTCATTTACGTGGTGATGGCCGTCATAGCCTTCAAAATCAACGACTGCGTTTGGATCCTTTTGATATTTTTTGAAAGTAAACTGATCTCCCTGGTCTTCCGCTGTGATGACTTCTTTCTTTTCGAGGCGATTGGCGTCCAACTTGGCGTTAAGCTTAGCGGATTCCTCTGTATAAACAGACCCGAGCTTGAAGGTAAGGCTTTGGCTTTCATCGATTGGATAGAAGTAATGAAAGTCTCTTGCTCCACTTTCGGTGGATTGGGTATGATCCCATTTCACATCACTGATCTCATTGCTTCGTTTGCTGGCTTCACGAATAACCGAAGTCGAATCCCAAGCAGCGACCACTGTGCCCTTCTCATCTACCAGCTCATAGCTGTATGCGTTTTTCTCGTTAGCAGCAAGGGTACGATCAATGATCATCTCCACTCCGCTTGGCGCAAATGTAATCTGTTTGACGTTCAGCTTGAGTCCTTGTGGGGTCGTGTAGGCTTTGTTAATTTCATGCGTCTTCATTGCAGCTTTTGCTTTTTTCATATCTACAGGTACGGACAGCTTCCAGTTCCCCTTGATGTCGTCCAGTTGCTTGATGTTAAACTCAACGATCAGCTCGTCAGGCACCTTGCTTACATCATCAAAATAGCTTCGCAGCTCGCGATCCAAGGTCATAACACCATGTTCGACATTCATGGAAACATCCCATGGTTTATTGGGGTATTGAGTATTTTTCTCCTTAGAGGGAGCAAGGACGTTTCCTTGTTTGTCTTTAATGGTGATTAGTGGCTCTCTGATAGATCTGCTCACCATTTCCGACATGAAGCTGTCTAATGCCTTGCCGTTCTTGACTTTTAAAGAAGCTGCTATGCTAATACGCAGCGGGTCAGCTACCACTTCATGCACAGCAAAAGTGAGGCCTTGATCGGTCACACTTACCTCAACGGACTGCGCGAATCCATTCTTGGCTGCTTGAGCAATTCCTTTGTCCGCTAATTTTTGCAAAAAGCTATCGCTCACAGGCGCTACAGGATCAGCTTTGCCAATCGGGCTGTTCGAAAAAGCAGCATTGACATAACTAGCAAAGGTTGGGGAGACGAGCATTCCTCCCGATACGACGACGGTTAATATAGCGGCGGCTAGCGTCATTCTTTTCATGATCGTTATACTCCTTTGTTTCCACGCAGGTGGTTGGTGTGAAGGGGTAGCAGGGTTCAATACTCTCACGGGATGAGGGGAGAGCATCTGAATAATCTTTTGATCCATATTTGCTGAGAGGGAGTCTTCCCACATCGTTTCTTCCGTTTGGTGCAGTGCATCGATCCATTGCTCCAGCTGGTACTGGCAGTGTGTGCAATGATCGAGATGACTTTCGACATTTCGTTTGGTTACTGGCGATAAACGATCTTCCATGTAGGCGATCAGCTGTCTTTGCGTAAGGCAATTCAAAGCGGGGTACCCCCTTTTTTCTCCGGCTTGCTTAGCTGGTCTCGCAGCTTTTTTCTGGCATAGGAAAGGCGCATTCTCACAGTATCTACGGACAAAGATAGTTTGTTGCCGATCTCCCTGTAGCTTAAATGCTGGAGATAATGCAAATCGAGAATCGTCCTGTGGTTCTTGTCCAGTGTCATCATCTGCTGTCGCAAAGCGTGACGCTGTTCTTTTTCTAGATAATCTTCCTCCGGGATCGGACATTCGTCTCTGACCTCGACATCCATCTCCGTTACGGAAGGCATCCGCTTTCGCTTTCGCAGCTCGTCAATCCCGCGATTGATCGCGATTCGATACAGCCAGGCAGAAAAGGAGTAGTTGGGTTTATAATCTGGCAGACTGTAGTACGCCTTGATAAAAACCTCCTGCACCATGTCTTCAGCATCATGAGAATGGTGGAGCGTGCGCCCAAGAATCGCAGCGATTTTTCCCTTGTATTTATTGACGATCAGAGCATAAGCCTCTTTATTTCCTTGAAGAACCTTCGCAATGATCTCTCGATCGTCCTGCATGTTTGTTACCTCCTTGCAAAAAGGTGCTGCGCAGCTTTCCTTTTTGTGAAAAACGTCTCGACGTTTTTCATGAAATGTAATCTGACCGCTTACGGTCAAACAAAACGGACTAAACCGTTTTGGTGTTCACTACTATAGACGATGAGGAGAGGAAACCCCTCTCAAACTTTTTTCATAAAATTTGAAAATGGCATAGGAAGAGGATGCCTCTCTTCGTTTGATAGAAGGGCATCCTCTTGATCTGTCACGTATGCCGCCATCACTTAAATGGAGCAGGAAATCTACATAATTTTGCAGTAATCTATAAGTATAGATGCTTCGAATTTCGTAAAGGAGTATATGACCTTGAGCCAAACCAACCATTCCATCGCGGTGATCTCCGACATACACAGCAACGCCTATGCATTGGAAGCCGTGCTGCACGACATTGATTCCCGCGGTATTCAAACCATTGTGAACCTGGGCGATACGTTGTTTGGCCCGCTTGATCCGATCAAAACGGCAGAGCTCCTAATGGAGCGATCTACTATCACCCACATCATGGGTAATTGTGACAGATACTTACTGGGAGAGCAAATGGAGTCAATCACGTTCGAATTCGTGAAGCCACTGCTGACACAAGAAATGCTCAGCTGGATCGGGTCATTCCAAAAGCAGTGGACGTATGGCGATCTCTTGTTTTGCCACGGCACACCTTTTGCTGATGATGTGTATTTATTGGAGAATGTCGCTCCATATGGGATAGAAGACAAAAGCGCAAATGCCTTAATGATTGAGCTGACCGGCATTCAGCAGAAAGTCATTTTTTGCGGACACTCTCATGTGCCCAAATCCGTATGGCTGCCAGATGGCAAGCTCGTGGTAAACCCGGGGAGCGTTGGGCTTCCAGCGTATTTTGAGGAAGCGCCGTACCCGCATTCGATGGAATCGAAGACGCCCCATGCCAAGTACGTCACGGTAAAACAACAAGGCGGCTCGTGGCTGGTCGAGCACGTATTGGTTCCTTATGATTTCGAGCAGGCAGCTAGAAAAGCTGAGGAAAACGGGCGCAGAGACTATGCCCATGCGATCCGGACGGGAAGAGCGGAGCTGTAGCATGTCGATCGTTGAGCAGCCAGACATTCTTGCAGGAGAAGAAGCGAGAAATTGGCTCATAAAGCAAATCCATACCCCATGAAAAAAAGGAAGAGGACCAGTGCCCTCTTCCTTTTCCTATTAAGCCTTTCCTGCTTCTCCCTCCGGCTTCTGTCCCATCTTCCCACTACGCAGTGGAACTTCCTTCAGGAACAGCGCGATAATGACAGCGATTCCCGCTACAATCGCTCCAGTCAAAAACGTAGTCGTAATCCCATAGCTCATCGCTTCCCGGATCATATCCAGCATGTGAGTAAACAGCGGTTGTAAATCCGGTGGTAGACTAGCCAGCGTGGCTTCAATTTTCGGCTGATCCAACAAATTTTGCGGATTCGTAAAGAGCGCCAGCTTCTCTGCCAGAGCAGGATCGGCTGCTGCGGGATTGTTCCCTTGACCCATGGCTCCCGACAGTTGGGTCATTTTCGCTGACATGCTGGCACTCATGACGGTTCCCATAACAGCAATTCCAATGGTCCCACCGAGGTTGCGGAAGAGCTGCGACGTTGCTGTAGCGACACCCAGCTGCTGTGGTGCGACTGCATTTTGCACGGTTAAGGAGAAGACCGGCATCGCAACTCCAATCCCTAATCCCAGAATGATCATGTAGATCACGAGCAAGTAAATCGGTGTAGCTGGGGACATGAAATACATCAGCACCATGCCCAAGGTCATGACGAGAAGTCCACCCAGCGCCATCTTTTTATATTTTCCCGTCTTGGTCATGATTTGTCCGGCGAGTGCGGAGGTCGCGAGCATGGCAATCGACATCGGCATCGCCACATAACCGGCCATCGTCGGAGAGATGCCTTTGACCCCTTGGACAAAGAACGGCACATAAATGATCGCGCCCATCATCCCCGCGTTGAGGAAGAATCCGACTAGATTGGAGACAGTAAAAATACTGTTTTTGAACAAGCCCAGTGGAAGTACAGGCGTTTTTACTTTCATCTCAATCAAAATAAACACGATCAACGCAACGATTGTGGTGGCAAACAAACCAATAATTTGCCACGAGCCCCAAGCGTATTTGCCCGGACCATTTCCTGCCCATGAGAAGGCGAGCAGCATCGGTACGATGGTAAGCGTCAGGAACAGCGAGCCGAAGTAGTCGACAGACTCTCCTTCTTGCTTCGGTACCTTCGGGAAATGAATCATGATCAACAGAAAGGCAATTACACCAATCGGCAAGAAGATCCAGAACACCCAGTGCCAGTCGAGATGATCGACGATATAGCCGCCCATCAGAGGACCAAGTACACTGGACACGCCGAAGACAGCACTCATGACACCGCCCCATTTTGCGCGCTCGCGAGGTTCGTACAGATCACCCATGGCGGTAAAAGCAGTGGACATGATGATCCCGGCACCCGCCCCTTGAATGCCACGATACGTAATCAGTTGAAAAATATCGGTGGAAAACCCGGACAACAAGGCTCCGCTACTAAACAACCCGATACCCGTTAAAATAAATGGTTTTCTTCCGTATATATCGGAGAGCTTCCCGACCAGTACAGAAGCGACAGTTGAGGTCAGCAAATAAATTGTAATCGCCCACGAATAGTAATCCATGCCACCCAGCTTCGAAATAATACGCGGCATGGCAACCCCGATAATGGTCTGGTTGATCGCGGCGAAAAACATGGCCGTAATAATCGCAATCATAATCGTTACTTTCTTTTTCTCTGTCAGTTGTTGCAATTTTGATGCTCCTCTCTTTGTTGCTCTATATTCTTCAGAACCTGGTGATAGATGCGGACTAAGTGTTGCTTGTCTTCATCTGATACGCCTGCAAAAAACTGTTCAATCGTGCTCCTCACCACGGCTTTGTATTGCCGTAGGATATCTTTTCCTTCATCGGTTATGTCCAGTTGCACGACGCGGCGATCCGTACTGTCGCGATTTCTCGTGGCATAGCCGCAAGCAATCAATTTATCAGCAAGACTCGTAACGGCCCCGGGGGTAATATTCATACGTTCTGCAATAGAAGATGCCTTCTGCGGACCGTTCATATCTAGAATTCGCAAAAGCATGGCTTGTGATCCTGACACGAGTGGGTCCAGACGCTTATGTGACTCAGCTGAAACTTTTCGTTGGAGCTGTATATAAAGTTCTTCAAAATTGACCTGGCTTTGCATCGTACCCTCTCCTGTTTTCATTACTTAATTATATATGGAGTTAAATGTTTACCCCCTAAAACATTTAAGAGTATACAACGCCTCATCTATCGTAGTCAAATTAACCTTTTACCAATTTGACCAATTCAGGTGGTCATTATGTGACCGATTTCGTCATAAATCGGGAGAAAATACTAAATTTCGACCGGATTTCATGGAATTTTCAGAGTTGCGATGCTACAATCGGTTTTGGCATTCTTTTCATCTTAGATAAATAGATAGGTGGGATCTTAACGTGTTTGGGAAAAAATTAACCTGCGCATTGCTCGCAACAGCGCTGATGAGCCCGATGTCGGCTTTTGCAGCGCAAGGGACGAAACAGCCAGCAGATGTCGTGCTAACCAACGGCGCGGTCTACACAGTGGACATGAAGAACAGCTGGGCAGAAGCCGTGGCCATTCGCGGTGACGAAATCGTCTTTGTCGGCGCAAATGAATATGCAAAAGCACACATCGGTAAGGATACGAAAGTAATCGATCTGAAAGGCCAAATGGTGCTACCTGGCTTTATCGACAGCCATACGCATGCGAGCAAAACGACGGGACTCATTTTCTCCATTGATTTGTTTGACGGAGGCTCTGTCGAGGAATACGTTGCAACCATCGAGAAATTCGTAAAAGATCATCCAAACGAACCAACATTGCAAGGGCGCGGCTGGAGCAATCCGGTAGTGCCTGGTATCGGTCCGCGTAAGGAAGTATTGGATAAGATCGTTCCAACGATTCCAATTGCGCTGACCTCGGATGATGGACATTCTTTGTGGGTGAACTCGGCAGCATTGAAGCTGGCCGGAATCAAGAAGGACACGTCAAATCCTGAGGGCGGCATTATCGAGCGCGATCCGAAAACAGGAGAACCATCTGGAACGCTGCGTGAAAGCGCAATGGATCTGGTGCTGTCAAAAATCGGCGGATACACCGTACAACAATACAAGTCCGGAATTGAAGCTTACCAAGAAAAAGCAGTTGAACGCGGCGTAACGACAGTGCGCGACCCGGATATGCTGCGCTATCCGAACGTACTGGAAGCATACGAGGAGCTCGCGAAAGAGGACAAGCTGACCATCCGCTTCCGTAATGCGTTGACAGCGAATCCGGAAAAAGGACCTGAGCAGGTCGCAGAATTCGTAAAAATCCGTGAGCGCAATCAAAACCCGCTATTCCAAGTCAACGCCGTTAAAATCTTCTTGGATGGTGTCGTAGAAGGCGCTACAGCTTACTTGGAAAAACCATATGTCCATAAAGAAACAAACGGAGAATTAATCTGGAAGCAAGAGGTTTACAATCAAACAGCTGCCATAGTAGACAAGGCAGGCTTCCAATTGCACGTCCATTCCATCGGGGACGCTTCTACCCGCATCGCACTGGATGGTATGGAGCTCGCTGAAAAACAAAATGGCAAGCACGATGCTCGCCACTCGCTCGTTCACTTGCAACTAGTCAATGAATCAGATATCGAGCGCTTCAAAAAGCTGGGTGCAGTCGGAATCGTGCAGCCGTTCTGGTTTATGCAGGAAGAGGGCTACTACGATGAGATCGAAGTACCGTACTTGGGCCACGAGCGCGCAGAAAAAGAATACCCGATGAAGAGCTTCTTGAATAAAGGGGTGCATGTGGCTTCTTCGTCTGACTACATCGTAACGCCAGAATTCAATCCACTGCACGGCATTCAACAAGGCATTATGCGGATCGAGGACGGTGTAACCGATCTGAGCAAAATTGCCAACCCAGACGAGCGTGCGACACTTGCGGAAATGATCGCCAGTTTCACGATTGATGGTGCTTACGCCAACCACGTGGATAATATCACAGGCTCGATCGAAGTCGGCAAAAAGGCAGATCTCATCGTGCTCGATAAAAACTTGTTTAAAATTCCGGCCACTCAAATCAAGGATGCGAAAGTCGTGCTGACCTTGGTTGAAGGGAAGGAAGTCTATCGGCAAAAGGAAGCAAAGTAAGAGGGGAAAATGGTCGTCCATTGCGATGGCCATTTTTTTTGTGCAAACGTATATGCTGAAAAAATAGGTCGGGAAAGGATTCTTGTCTGTTTTTGAGGAATAATTCATACGATTCAGATTCAAACGAGTAAAGGAAGGGAACGACTAAGATGAACATCCGCAGAGCAAAGGGACAAGAAGCAAGCGAACTGAGCGAGCTAGCCTATCGCTCCAAAGCTTATTGGGGATACAGTGATGAATTCATGGAGGCCTGTCGCGACGACCTGACGTTATCACCTGCCTATATCCAAAAACATGAAGTATATGTGCTAGAGGATGTGAGCAGCATCAAGGGCTTCATGAGTCTGGAAAAGGATGCAGAGAAAGAGCAGTGGCTATTAGGCTTTTTGTTCATGGAACCGGAGGCAGTAGGAAAAGGTTACGGAAAGGCTCTGTGGCAGCATATGGTAGAGGTGGCACAAAAGCTGGATATCCCAGTCATCACCATCCACAGTGACCCGTACGCAGAACCGTTTTACTTGTCGAGGGGTGCAAAGCGAGTAGGTGAAATCGTGTCTACCGTGTTCCCAGGAAGAGTATTGCCGTTGTTGGAAGTGGAGATCGGATAGGTACGGAGTATGGAATAGGTGCAGTCTATTCCAATCAGCATCAACGCTCAAGCATGGTTGAGGTGCTTGGGTTTTTTTGCGTTTCCTTCGCTTATTTCACGATTTTATACCGGATCGCCTTCGCAACTGCCTGTGTACGATCTACTACGCCCATTTTCTGCAAAATCCGATGGATATGTGTTTTGACGGTTCCCTCGGAGATGAGCAAGTGCTGCGCAATTTGATCGTTCCGTTTGCCGTAGGATAGCTGCTCAAGTACGTCCTGCTCTCGATCAGTCAACTGATCTAACATGACAAGAGGGGGAAGCGTAGATTCAGTATCAGAGTCAGAATGAGAGGCAGACTTGTGATTCTTTTGTTGAAACTGTAGAACCTCCGCTAGAGCCTTGGCAGCTGTAGCCGTGTAGAACAGTGCCTCTCCCTGATGGGCCCTGCGAATGAGGTCCAACATATCCTGTGAATCGGAATCCTTTAGCATATAGCCGACAGCACCTGCGCGAATACCGTCTACGATGTAATCGTACGTGTCAAAGGTTGTGAGGATTAATACTTTTATCGAAGGATGGAGTCGAGTGATTTCTCGGGTTGCATCGATTCCTGACATGTTCGGCATCTGTACATCCATTAAGACTACATCAGGAATGACTTCTCCTACGAGCTTCACGGCTTCTTCTCCATTGGAAGCCTCCCCGCTTACTTCCATATCCTTCTGCATTTTTATGACATACCCCAATCCTTGACGGATCATCGTTTGGTCATCGACCAGGACCACACGAATGGTCTCTTTTTTGTTTTGATTTGCCATGCTGGCATTCCTCCGTTCTATCGCTTTTTGCTTATCAAAGCGGAAAGCTGATGTCAATTTGAAAGCCGTGGGGCGCTCGAATGGAATAGGAAAGGTCTCCATTTAATTGCTTGGTTTGTTCTGCGATACCTGTTAAACCAGAGCCCAGTTTGATTTGATGATGATTCGTAATATTCCCATTGTCCCAAATGGAGAGGAAAATAAAGTTTTGCTTTTTTTCAATCGTGATGAAAATCTCTGTTGCATCCGAATGTCGAATGGAATTGGTAATCGCTTCTTGGAGAATCCGGTAAAGCGTAATGGTCATCTGCTGTGAGAGCGGAATATCTGGATTGGGACTGATCAAATGCATTTTGATATCGGTATGCTGTTGGGCTCGTGATAAGAGTATACGCAGTGGTGTGATTCCCAGAGAGGATTTGTCTGCGGCTAATGTATGTACAGACGAGCGTATATCATCGAGGCTTTGCTTGGATACCGAAAGCATGTCTCGCACAGCCTCCTGAGCGTCACTCGGTCCGCCTTGCAGCATGTATTTCAAGGCATTCAATTGAACGATTAACGATGTGAGACTGTGTCCCAAGGCATCGTGAACATCGCGTGCGATTCTGGTCCTCTCCTCCAGGACAGCGGCACGGAGTGTATTCACAGAGGCCGCTTGAAGTTCAGAATGAGCTTCCTGGAGTTCAAAATGCGCTTCTTGCAATTGTTTAAGATGCTGCTGACTCGCTTCCTTTGCTTGATTTTGAAGAGAAAATCCTCGTGCACCGATATACCATCCGATATAGGTCACGATAAAGCCTATTAACTCCTCAAAAATATAGTCTCCATAAAAGTACATGAAAGAAAAGGAGCATACGCCAAAAAAAGTCGCATAGTACAATGCTCGGCGTTCAAGAATGTGAAAACCAATAAAAGCTACCAATGGCAAGGATAGACCGATCTCTTCTCCTACATATAGAACCTTTATAAATGACACGGTACCAAGAACGATAATGGCGATGTCTTTTTGAAAAGGTCTCCAGTTTTTTTGGGGCCTGAGAAACATCAGAAGGAAGCAGAAGATGATGATCAGAGTGATGATAAATGGAATGGTGGGTTCATGCATGTAAGCATTTGGAATGAGAAAAAATGAGATCAATACAAAAAAACAAATGAGCAGGAAACGGGAGCGTAAAGATGCAGTTGAAGCGTTCAAGAAGACAACCTCCTTTCTTGGAATACGTACTCATTATAGTTTCATTTTAGCATGCGCTGTCGTCTATCTCCGGGTGTACGGTCTTCTATCTCTGGATAGATAAAATCAAATTCCACAATTTAACTATCCGATAGACTTCGGGGGCGAATCGTATAAGTAAAATGTGATCTGTGGAGGGGAACACCCCGAACGAGAGAGGGACCCCAAAAAATGGATAGGGAGGCTTTTATGAATGAACTGTTTCAGTTAGCGAAGATTCTACGGGAAACGAGTAGCGTGTTTTCCACGCTTTCCATGCAAGCTTTGGATTCAAGTGATATTACCTGGCAACAAGTTCTCATTCTAGAACAAATCGCGATCAGCCCGAAAACAATGGGGGAAATCAGCAAGGCAATCGATCTTTCCTATAGTACGACTTCGGGCTTAATTAGTCGGCTGGAACAAATGAACTTGGTGCGCAGATTTCGTGATAAATCGGATCGGCGAATTGTGTGGGCAGCATTGACGGAGCGTGTACCAGCGAATTGGACGGGACAAGAAGGAAGTGCTAGCACACCTGAATCGCTGCATTCCTTGCGCGCGCTTATTTTGGAGAAAGAAATACTGAGCTGATACGCTGAGCTTCCTATAAATAGAGAGGTGAAAAAATTTTGAATATATCAGAGCTGTCCATTAAACGTCCGGTCACGATGATTATGATATCGGTAGCCATCTTCATTTTTGGGTTGGTTACCTTTCCTCGATTAGCTATTGAATTGATGCCGTCGTTAAATGCTCCGGTCGCCGTAGTTGTTACCTCTGTTGAGGGGGCGGCTCCAGCTGAGGTAGAAAAGCTGGTTACCAAACCGATCGAAAATGCATTAGGCACGGTTCCGAATTTAGACAAGGTCACATCAACCTCCGTGAACGGCTCCTCCTCGGTCATCCTCCATTTCAAGTGGGGAACAGACATGGATCAAGCGACGCTGAATATGCGAGATAAAGTAGATTTGGTCCGAGGGAGCTTGCCTGAATCTGCTGGTTCACCAAGGGTATTGAAATTTGATCCGACAAGCCAGCCGATCATTGATCTGGCTGTAACTGGCGATCAAGATGTCAACAAACTGAAAAAAATCGCGGATGATGTCATTAAGTCCCGCCTGGAACGAATTAACGGTGTTGCTTCTGTCACTGTCACTGGTGGGCAAGAGCGAATTGTTGACATCATCGTGGACCCAGCCAAACTAGCTGCCTATGGATTGACATTGGATCAAATAAAGGCAGCACTAGAAAACAGTAATGTATCCGGATCAGCTGGTGCGATACGGGAAGGTGACGCAAAGTCGAGTATTCGCGTGCAAGGAGAATTCACCAATGTGGACACCATTGCACTCACTCCAATCTCTGTCGGTGGGAGCTTCATCCGATTGAGTGATATTGCCAACGTAACAGACACCATCAAAGAAGTTACCGAGCTGAGCTACATTGACGGAAAGCCAAGCTTGGGAATTTCCGTGATGAAAGGCACAGGCGGCAATACGATCAAAATCGCAAAAGACGTAAAGGCTGAGCTGGAGAAGATTAATAGCACACTTCCAGCAAATGTAGAAACAAGTATCGTTCTCGATACCTCTACATATATCCAGAGTTCTGTTGACAACACGGTAGTACATGCCCTTGCAGGTGGTGCCATTGGCGTACTCATGCTGTTCTTCTTCTTGGGCAGTCTGTCGTCTATGCTCATTGCGGTCATTGTCCTGCCTGTATCGATCATATCGACCTTCCTTTTGATGTATATGACAGGTCAAACAATCAACCTGATTTCCCTGGCAGGTCTCACGCTCGGATTGGGATCATTAGTGGACTTCGCGGTTGTTATGCTGGAAAACATTTTCCGTCAGCGGGAACAAGGCAAGAGTATGATGGAAGCGGCATTGGTCGGTTCCAAAGAAGTAGGAACCGCGGTCATGGCATCCGCATTGGCACAAATTTGCGTATTCTTACCGATTGCGCTGACACAGGGTATTGTAGCTGAGCTTTTCGCACCGTTGGCATTGACGGTCGTTTTCTCACACATCGCAGCACTCGTTTTCACCTTCTTGCTGGTTCCAATGATGAGTGCTCGCCTGTTAAAAACTGTCCCGGAGCATACAAATCATGAAAACTATCGAGGCTTCAATCCACTAATCTGGTTTAATATTGGATTTCATAAAGTGGAAAATGGCTATCAAAGGGTGCTCAAATGGGCATTGGGTCATCGAAAAACGGTGATTGGATCTGCTTTTGCCATGTTGATTGGCTCATTGTTGCTAGTTCCATCTCTCGGAGCAGGATTTTTCCCAGATATGGACCAAGGATTAATCCAGGTAGAGATCAAGCTGCCAAAGGGTACCGTTTTGACGGAAACAGAAAAAGTAATGAAGCAGGTAGAAGAAGTAGTCAATCAGGTGCCAGAAAAGAAATTGGTCAAGTCCTCGGTCGGGGGTGGCGACGGTATTTCAGAGAGCGGTGCATCTACTTCTCATAACGCAACGATCGAACTGCATGTAGGAGAGATTTCTACGAGACAGCGATCGACAGAGGAAATTGCTGTGGGCCTGCAAGAGCAAGTCAAGAATATTGCAGGAGCAGATATCAAGGTGAAATCTCTTTCCGGTGGTATGGGGGGCGGAGCAGCCATCTCGATTGAAATTCGCGGAGATGATCTGGACGTCTTAACGGAACTGAGCGAGATTGTGAAAGGGGAAATAGCCAAGGTACCGGGAACGATGAACGTATCTACCAGTGTTCAGGAAATGAGTCAGGAGTTCGATGTGAAGGTCCATACAGAGAAGGCGAGCTTGTACGGATTGACAACAAATGAAATCCTCTCTGCTGTGCGAACTTCTTTCCAAGGTCAAACGGTTACCCAGTATCGTACGGGCGAAGATGAAATTGATATCAATCTCAAGCTGCCAGAAGACTATAAGGAAGATATCAATTACTTGAAGAACCTGCGTATTTCCACGCCGACGGGCGCTCAAATCAGTCTCACTTCCGTAGCGACCATTAGCAAAGTCGATGTACCGCCATCGATTGAGCGCAAAAACATGACGCGCGAAGTGACGGTCACAAGCGATTTGATCGGGGATAACCTGCAAGCGGCCTCGACGGAAATTACGAGTATCATCAATAAGCTGAATGTTCCGGACGGATACACCATCGAAATGGGTGGGCAAAGCGAGGATATGGGAAATTCCTTTGTGAATCTGGGTATTGCGATTCTCTTGTCCGTCGTGCTTGTGTACATGGTCATGGCTGCTCAGTTTGAATCCCTTTTCAGTCCATTTATCATCATGTTCTCGGTTCCTCCGAGTCTTACTGGGGTCATATTGGGTCTTCTGTTTACAGGCACGCCTATTACCGTATCTGTTTTGATCGGGTACATTTTGCTGATCGGTCTGGTCGTGAACAATGCGATTGTGTTAATCGATTTGATCAATCAGTTGCGTGCAAAGGGTTGGAAGTTACATGAAGCGATTTTACATGCAGGACCTGCTCGTCTGCGTCCGATTTTGATGACAACCCTCACGACGATTATGGCCATTGCTCCGCTCTCCGTTGCTGCTGGGTCTGGATTAGAGCTGCAAGCGCCAATGGCTACGACCGTCATGTATGGTTTGATTTTCTCCACCATGATCACACTCATACTCGTACCTGTGGTTACTGTATGGTTTGATGAGATGGGACAAAAGAGACGTAACAAACGCAAGCAAAAGCAGGAAAAGAAAATCCTTACCACTTTGGAATCGACAAACGTATGAGAAAAGAGGAGGAACCATTCATGATCATAAATAAAAGAATCGCGATTGTGGCCTTACTTTCCCTTACCTTGATCACAGGCTGCGCAAGCCAGGAGGATGCAGCGACGACTGCTGCCCAACCAGAAGAAACGGTTACCCCTGTACAGGTTGCAACAGTAGCACAAGGTGTGGTCACATCTGAGTCTGGACTGACTGCAAAATTGGCACCGAGTGAGGAAGTCCAAATGTCACCAAAAACCAGTGGAAAAATTAATTCTCTACCCGTAAAGCTGGGTCAGGCCGTAACAAAAGGACAATTATTGTTTACACTCGATACGAATGAGCTGTCTAACAGCGTAAGAGAACAAGAAGCAGCCCTCCGTGTGGCAAAAGCGAATTTAAACCAAGCAGGCAGCACCTCTGACCAAGGATTGGTGGAAGCACAAAATGATTTGACGGAAGCAGAACGAGCGCTTGCTGATGCAAAATTGAATCAACAACGTAATCAGCAGCTGTTTGCACAGGGAGCGATTGCTGCTGAGAAAATGGATGAGGCAAATACAACGCTCACAAAAGCCCAGATTTCCTATGACAATGCTAAGCAGAAGCTGCAAAGCGCGAAACAAAAAACAGGTGTGCAAGTATCGGCGGCGAGCGTAACGGAGTCCGAGGTCAGACTGCAAAATGCTCGTGAGCAATTGGCGAATGCAACGGTGGTGTCCCCAATCGACGGATTTGTCGCAAGCGTGACCGGAGCAGTAGGGCAGATGGCAGGCCAGCAACCCATTGTGACCGTCGTCAAAACGAATCCACTTGTGGTCAAAGCGAATTTGTCCGAAGCGGATGTGACGAAAGTAAAAGTAGGAACAGTCGTCAAAGTAAACGTGCAGTCTACAGGCAAAACGATTGATGCAAAAGTAACGGCGATTAGTCCGGTCATGGATTCGCAGCTCAAAGCCTATCCAGTAGAAATCACGATCCCGAATCCTTCCAATGAATTGAAGTCTGACATGGTCGTGAATGTTACCTTCCCGCAAGGCTCAGAAGGAGCGAAGTCACTGGTCATTCCTCGCAAGGCGGTATTTGATCGTGAAGGCAGACAATATGTGTTCAAGCTGGAAGGGGAAGCAGCCAAGCAAGTGGAAGTGTCGACGGGTAACTCGACAAGCGAGTTGATTGAAGTAGTATCCGGCCTAGCGAACGGAGATAAAGTCGTGGTAAAAGGACAGACGCTGCTTACGGATGGGGGCAAAGTAAGTATTCAGGAGTAAACAGAAATGGAAAAAAAGAGGCGGAGCAGATCCGTCTCTTTTTTGTTATAAAATGGAAAGATTATCTACTCTACCAAAAATGCTAAACAGAGTATAATTTTAGCTATGGCAGTTGATAAGGAGTCATAAATGATTATTTCCACCAAACTGTGCAAAGGGATTGCACTGCTTTTGACAGTCGTGCTCGTCTCCGGATGCTCGATGTTTGCGAGCAAAGATGAATCTACTGAGTGCCAGAAGACAGAGAAGAAACAGAAAATCACCCGATACACGGGTGAAAAAAGCAAGGCGCTGTCTCATGTATACACGGGGCGCAAGGAACTAGCTCTGACGTTTAACGGCATGGGCGACGATAAAATGATGAGAAGTCTTTTGGAACAGCTAGATTCTTATAAGATCAAAGCAACCTTTTTTCTCCCGGGCATACGTGTCGCCGAGGAGCCAAACATTGCGAAGGACATTTTGGCTCGCGGGCATGAAATCCAAAACAACACACTGAATCAGCAGGACATGAGCAAGCTCAGCTACGAGCAGATTTATCGGGAGATTCAGTTGAGTAATGAGGTAATCAAGCGCGAGACGGGTATTTCGCCTCGCTACGTGAGAACCAAATCTGGAGATGTGACGGATGACGTTCGTTTGGCAGCCGCCCATCTCGGGATGGAAGCGGTCGTCAGCTACAACATCAACCCGAAGGACCGTGATTTGCAGAGAGACGCCAAAACCATCGGAGATTACATAGCTCGCTACATGTCCAGAGGCAGCATTATCTCACTCAATACAGACATAAATCCTGAGGTCTCTACGAGCTGACCAACAAAGGTGATTTGTGGATCTTCGGTGACAACGCAGGACGCGGTGGTCAAACGGTGTACAATGCATTGAAGTTGAAAATGCCGCACGCAGACAAATCCAAAGAGCAAACCGTACAGCTGTCCATGGAAACCTTGCCAGAATACGCTGCGGATTACATGTTCGTGACTTTCTACAACCCGGACAAAAATAGCGATGCCTTGAAAACCTTACAGGAGTCCGCTGTCTGGAAAGCGACCCCTGCAGCCAAAAACAATCAGATTTTTTACAACGACTACGATACATTCTATCGCTATGACCCAATCGCGATAACAGCCCATATTGATATGTTCGTAGATATGCTAATCAAAAGACACGAAGAGAACAAAAGAAAAAAATAGCTTACAACACAAGTCATCCCTCGCTGGATGGCTTTTTTTCGTCTCACGAAATAAACCTTACAAAATGTAAAGAAAACTGTAAGGAACATCAATAGCTCCTATTCTGGAATTTGGTTACAGTTAATAGCGACGGAAACAATGAACGCTAGCCAATAGATAGAATGGAGGAACGTAGAATGAGTACTGCTGTACTAGAAGTGAAAGACGTTCAAAAAATATATGGGACAAAAGGTGAAAGCCAGTCGCATGCCTTAAAAGGTGTATCGCTAACGATAGACAAAGGAGAGTTCGTGGGGATCATGGGTCCATCCGGTTCGGGTAAAACGACTCTGCTCAACGTGATTTCCACACTGGATCGTCCAACGGAAGGCTTTATTGAAATTGCGGGAACGAACATTACACAGATGAAGCGTGACCAGCTCGCAGATTTTCGCTCGCAAAAGCTCGGCTTTATCTTTCAAGATTTCAACCTGCTAGAGAATTTGTCCGTGTATGAGAACATTGCACTGCCGCTGTCTCTGCAAGGTGTCCCTTCCAAAGAGATCAGCACCAAAGTAAGTAAAGTAGCACAAACACTCGGGATCGAAGAGATTTTGCAAAAATATCCGGTTCAAATTTCTGGAGGACAAAAACAACGCGCCGCAGCAGCACGCGCACTTGTGCATGATCCTGCGATTTTGCTGGCAGACGAACCGACGGGCGCCCTCGACTCGAAGAATGCGAAAAGTTTGCTAGAAACGATGACAGATTTGAATGAGAACCACCAAGTATCAATCATGATGGTTACGCATGATGCTTTTTCTGCGAGTTATTGCAAACGTATCTTGTTCATTCAAGACGGCAAGCTGTACACCGAGATTCAACGTACGGGGGATCGTCAGCAATTTTTCAAACAAATTCTGGATGTACTGGCCGAGCTAGGTGCATCACATGATGTACGCTAGGAGGTAACGTTTCATGCTTTTAAAGCTATCCTTGTCCAGTATGCGGAAGATGATGAAGGACTATCTGGTTCTGCTTGTGGGTCTGGTCATCTCCATTTCGATTTTTTACATGTTCCAGACGCTTGCCCTCAATTCTGATTACACGAAGAACAACTCGATGATCTCTTCGATTCAGATCGTTTTCAATGTAGGGGCGTTCCTGCTGGCGTTTATCACGATTTTCTATATCTTCTATGCCAACTCATTCCTACTCTCGCTACGGCGCAAAGAGCTCGGAATGTACATGGTCTTAGGGGCGAAGAAGGGGAAAATCAGCCAGATTTTGTTCCTGGAAACATTGACGATGGGAATCATTTCCCTGGTGATCGGTAGTCTGGTTGGTATTGCGCTTGCAAGCGGTATCGGCGTCTTGCTCATGAACCTGCTGGAGATTTCGACAGATGGGTACTATCCTTTTTATCTGCCAGCGATTTGGATGACATGGGGATTCTTCCTCATCCTGTTTATCATCACATCTACGGTCAATGCGGCTCGTTTGGCTCGTGCAACTGAGCTCGCTCTCATCCGTGCCGAGCAACAAAATGACACAATCAAGTCAAAAGGAATCGGGGCAGTTTTGGTAGCCATCCTTGGCGTTATCCTATTGGCTCTGGGCTATACATGCTTGCACTTGATTATGTACCTGCAAGCACTCGGCTTTATCGTAGGAGCTATTTCATGCACAGTCGGGACGTACTTGATTTTCATCTCGTTGTTGCCAGTTCTTGTACAGGCTTTGAAGAAAAATAAAAAACTGAATGATAGCAAGTTGAACGCATTCACCTTTGCTCAGCTGCGCTTTCGGGTGAACAACCTGACCAAAATCCTTGGTACAGTAGCAATGTTAATTGGGCTTGGTGTCGGGGCGATGGCAGGGGGCTTGGCCTTCCAGCAAAACGTTAATTTGTTTACTACGGTGTTCCATGTGTATGACATGAATCTGCATGATCCGGTTGAAGCTGATTATCAGGCGCTGAAAAAAATGAACGTTCTCAAGCAAAATACGTATCGATACAAAGTTGACGACAAAGCGTATTACTACTTGAAGGAAGACTTGCTGGCAAATCCGCTGTTGATTTCCACGAACAGCATGCAAAATTACTCTGCTGACAACAAGCCAAAACTTGTGACAGATCCGCTTCCGAAAGAAACGTATATCGTAAGTGCGTCAAAAGAAGACAAAGGTAAATACGATGCCATTCCTGAGGATTGGGACAAAGCGTTATTCACCAATTTTATCAACTACCAGATGATTGAGGGAAAATCTGTTCTGGTTGTGGATCAGGCGACGTATGAGCAAACCACTGGAAGTGAACACAAGGTTCTCCTTGCCCAGGTAGACGACTATTTGAAATACACGCAGGAATTAAAAGCAATGGATGAACGTCAAAAGCAAATGATTGGGTCTATCACAAATGTGGAAGCGAAAGACGTATACACATCTTCCAAATACAGCACGTATGCGAGCATGTATATTTTCACAAGCGGGACGATGTTCATGGGCTTCTTCCTCGGAATTGCCTTCCTGGCGATGATGGCGAGCTGTCTGATGTTCAAAATCTTGTCCGGTGCTTCCCGTGACAAAGACCGTTACAGCATGCTGCGAAAAATCGGTGTACGTCAATCGTTACTCGTAGGTTCGATCTATAAAGAGCTGTTCATGGTATTCATTTTCCCGGCGATCATCGGTCTGATGCACGTATTAATCGGTATGGAGATGTTCTCGTTCATCCTCTTGGATCCGTATCTGAACATCTGGATTCCAACGCTGATTTTCGTTGTGATCTATGCGATTTATTATTACATCACGGTTCAGCTTTATCGTGGAATTGTGTTGCCAAAAGAAGCGTAATGTTAATCGGAAAAATCCTCCTCATTTGAGGGGGATTTTTTGTCTTTTAAACGGACCGTTATAAGCAAAGGACCATTCAACTTGCTAAAGGGACAAAAACATGGGATAAGCTATATGACCAAAGAACTTTAATAAAAATTTTAAGTTTATCCCACTATATATTTTAGAAGTTTTTTCTAACTTATACCTAGGAAAGAAATCATAAACGTGAAGGAGAATTGGTATGAAAATAAACATTAAAAAAACATCCGTACGTTTGGCAGTTTTAGGATTGGCTACTGCGATTTCCCTATCTGGAGCTTTAGTAGTAAGTGCAAATGAAAACCCAACTCAAAAGACTGTAGCTCAAAACCAAGAATTGTATGCAGGAACTTACAAAAAAATCTCAGCTTCCGAAGCTCTTACCGACAAGGCTGTGAAAGCAACAATCGATAACGTCTATGCACAGTTTCCAGAAACAAAATCTTATGAGATCAGTGCTTATCAAGATGTGGTTTCAAAAGGTGAGTATGATAAGTATGTTATTAGACTTGAAAAAGATTCAAAAAACTTTTTTCACTTTGCAATAGATTCGAAAACGGGGAACGTTAGCTATACCATACAATCATTGGATGCTGCTACAGTTCTATCATACCCAAATGTAAAACCCGGGGTAGATAAATTCTATGCCTCACATCCAGAAGCAAAATCCTATGTGATTTCAAGTGCCAATATTGTAGACAACTTTGTAGGCAAATTTAGCAGATATAACCTTACGTTTACTGGAAAAGATCCCAAACAATCTATCACTATTGGAATAGATGCGAAAACGGGAGAGATTATTCCTACGAAGAAGCAAGAGCTCTAATCTGCTATCTTTGTTTGTAGGAAATAGTGTTGTAGACGGAACCTGTTTAGATGCCAAAGTTGTTTTGGAGTGAGGCTATCTAGAAAGTCGGCTTAGACTGACTTTCTAGATAGCCCCTTTACGTTTTATCACGACCATAAGGCTTTGGTTTTTTGAACGATCCTGCCCGTAGTGTAATGATAAGCACGCAGGGGGAAACTTACATAAATAGGTAGAAGGGATTGATTTTCTGCTAACGAATGAGAATTCTGTTTGAAAATGGGTATAGTGGGATTTTATATTTTCCTTTTTAATTTCATGTATGATAAAGAGGAAGAATATTGCGCTTTTATTTCGTTAAACAATATTTAAGGGGGAAAAGATGGATAAGTTATTACAAGATATCATAAATTGGATCAAAATGGCTGATGATCAGATTATTGTTGGTGTTTCAGGACATGGAGCTGCTGGAAAAACAACGTTTACCAAGGGACTCGTAAACCTACTAAATCAAAATGAAGTGAATTACATTAATACAGATTCGTATATTGTTAGTTCGAACATACGAAAGCATACAATTATCGACTATACATATCAAAACGAAAATCATTGTTATAAAATGACTGCTTGTCATCCATCAGCACATCATTTACCTTCTTTAGAAAGAGATGTTCAGATGGTTAGAGACGGTTTAGATTTATATACGATAGATGCTCATTATGTGAAGAGCGAGTTAATCTCTTCAAAAAACAAAGTAACGATTGTTGAAGGAATGAGTGTTGCATTTATTAATCCCGATTTATTTGATTTAAAAATTTACTTTTATACAGATGGTGAAACGGAATTAAAGAGAAGATTGAGCCGTGATATTGTTGAAAGAGGAACCGATATCAACTATTTAAGGCAGTCACATGAAGAACGTCGGATTCAGTACGAAGTGTTTATGCATCCGTACAGTCAGCGGTTTGATATTATTATCAAAGCTTCTGATGAAGGATTATGTCTAGAAAAAAATACATTTGATTTTAAATTATTCAACTAACCGGTTCGATAGTTCAATGAGTCAGTCTAAAACTCTATTATCAATGAACATCTGTCCGTTGATCTAAAAATGGATGCTAACAATACCAGGCCTGATCATGATTATGGCAAGCCTGGTACGATGATGACACTTAATTTTTGAATAGAATTTCGCCCACCTGTGTGGAAATGTTGAGCGTTGCATTCTCGGATTGAGCCTCACCCACATATCCATGGAGTTCTTTGGAAACAACCGATGTGGTATTTGTTGCTTTTTCAAGATTAACTTGATTATCAATATTTCCTATTTCTGTTGATAGTTTTACATATAGAGGTGCTAATTGATCCGGTAGAGCGAATTCGACGTTTCCAAGGTTAGTAGATATGTTACTGCTTTCCTTGCCAATTACATCCGTTACGGTGATGTTGCCAGCATTGCTGCTCACATTTAAATGTTGGACCGACAATTCTGACTCAATGAATATGTTGCCAACTTCATTATCTATCTCAAGGGATTTGAAGTCTTTATAAGGAAGATGGATCGTTAAGGATGGCAATGGCTCCGTATTTATGAAATTCTTTTGTTCCTGTTTAAGCATAATCTGTAATGTTCCATCTTGGATCGACGTAGTCACGTTGGTATCCATTCCTTTTGAATTGCCCTTGGATAATTCCCATTTTGCTTGATTGATTTGTTTGTCTCCTATGACTTTAACTATAGCAGCGTTACTCTGAATTTTTAGGGAATGAATGTTAGTTACATCTATTTGAGAAATATCCCCGTTTACTGCATTCGAGACATTCTTAATGTCCGATGTTTCTGAATTTGAAATTGTGTTCGTCGGTATAGTAGCGTTTTGCTGGGACGAACTTTGTGTACTAGTGACGGAGGATTCCTTCGTACATCCAGCGATTCCGATACTGGCAGCGGCCAGGAGAATCATTGCTAACTTCATGTTGTTGTTCAAACGTTTATCTTCCTTTCTTCTGCATATGCTAAACAGATCGTCATTTCAAATTACGTGATCCGTTTGTACATTAATCGTACAGTGGTCAGAAAGATTTGGTAACGGACTTTGGCTTGAACAAGAACTGGACTTAAGTCTAGAAGAGCCTCCGCCTTTAAACCTAGAGCGCCAAAAGGACAACTCGTATGGCAATATGATTAATCATCGTATTTCTAACGATTCCCGTTAGCAACTTTAAGCACCTTCATGAGGTTAGCATAAAAAGGCAACATTAATTCCCCTTGCTTTTATTATAAAGTGCACAAAAAAATAATGAGTTTCGTTCAACCAACGGGATCGATAGCGTAATAAAACAGCGGCGAGTCTAAGACTTTTTTTCAGGTCTTAGGTCGCTGCTGTTTTATTATTCGGGTTCAGTCTAAAACTAATTTTTCTGAGTCTGGAGATTTTTTTATCCAAGAACTACATAGAGTCAACAACTCTAGTCTATTACATTATTTTCAACGAACACGAAGACTTTGAACACATCCCACCGTTGACAAAGATAATGATAATCATTATCATAATTGATGATTGATTGGAAATCATGTCCATGATCCTTTCTCATTTGAAGCAACAACTAGAAAAGTAAGGGGGAAATTTTTTATGCGTCTTATGAAATTACCAGTGATGCTTGTATTTTTGTCTGCAATGCTGCTACTTGCTGCTTGCGGTAATGCGGGGTCAACTGCACAATCTGGTTCCAACCAAGCTGCTACAGCTCAGCCTGACGCGGCGAAGCCGGCTGAAGAGCAAGTGCGGACAGTGAAGCACATGATGGGAGAGTCGACCATCAAAGGCACTCCTAAGCGTATCGTTGCATTGGAATGGAGCTCAGCAGAGCATTTGTTGGCTCTTGGTATTCAGCCTGTAGGGATTGCAGATATTCCAAATATGAAAAAATGGGTGAAACTCCCTGTGGAGATTGCTCCAGAAGTAGTGGATGTAGGGAGTCGTACTTCACCAAACCTGGAATCGATCATGATGTTGAAGCCAGATTTAATTATCGGTATTAAACGAAATGTAGAAGCCAATTACGACGAAATGAGCAAAATTGCCCCAACGATTGCTTTTGATACGAATCCTGCTGAAGGTCAGGGATCACAGTATGATCGAATGATTGAGATCTTCAAGCAAATTGCGGATATCACGGGTAAAAATGCAGAAGCCGAAGTCGCTTTGAAAGACCTCGACAAGACTTATGCGGAAGCAAAAGAAAAGCTGGCCAAAGCTGGTGCAGATAAAGTTCCATTCGTCCTCGCGATGGGCTACAGCAGTCAAAATGCGGTAGAATTCCGTTTGTCTACGGATAACTCTACAGCAGCAAGCATCTTGATTAATATTGGTCTGACAAATAAGTATAAGCCTAAGAAATTCGAGCAAACAGGAATGACACTGGCAGATGTGGAGGCACTTCCAGCGTTGCAGGATGCGAATTTCCTCCATATCATTCAAAATGATGACAACGTGATTGAGAATCAATTGAAGAACAACCCAGTTTGGAACGGTCTTACTTTTGTGAAAGAAAATCGCGTCTATGCTCTGGGCGGAGATCTGTGGCCGTATGGTGGTACCATGTCTGCAAAGATTCTCGCGAATAAAGCTGTTGATCTGTTGGCAAAATAATGAGTTTAGCCAAAAATAAAATGTTTACACGAACTGACATCACTCCAGCCACTTCCTCACCAAGAGGGGGCTGGAGATTGTTCTTGATGTTAGGTAGTGGACTTGTCGCTCTGTTAGTGCTTACATTTGTCAGTTTGACACAGGGGATGGCAGACATTTCTCTGCGTTCTGTCGTACAGGCCATTATTGCTCCGCAAGACATTTCCGATCACCATATGATACAAGGTGTCAGGCTTCCAAGAACGGTCATGGGGCTTTTGTCTGGTGCAGCATTGGCTATTGCCGGAGCATTGATGCAGACAGTGACACGAAACCCGCTCGCTTCGGAAACGACACTGGGCGTAAATGCGGGTGCCTATTTCTTCGTGGTGTTCGGGATGGTTTTTTGGCCATCTTTCTTGCATGAACACCCGCTTCCATTTGCGATGGCGGGCGGCATACTCGCAGCCGTTACCGTATATTTCATGTCTGGCGGGCGAAAAGGTTCGCCAG
>NZ_AKIX01000026.1:0-67841 GCF_000282075.1 Brevibacillus sp. BC25 | reverse complement strand
TAGCCGCTTCTCATCTGCCAAGATTGGCGGGATGGACTCTGGTATGTCCATTTTCAGTTGAACAGGCTTGCCTTCTACCAAGTAAGTGAGCATGCTGATGATGCCGGAAACAACCGATTGAATATGCACCGGCTTCTTCTGCAACACGATATGCTTGTCCTGCAATCGTACGACATCTAGCAAATCGTCCAGTAAATGAGACATTCTGCGGCTGATCGTGATTAAGAGCTCCATATCCTGCGTGCTCCGACCACCCATGACATGCTTTTCATTGTTGACGACAGTCTGAGCGATATTCAAGATGCCGTGCAACGGTGTCCTCAGTTCGTGCGAGGTATGGGCGAGAAACTGGTCCTTGAGCTTGTCCGCTTCTTTCAATTGCTCCGTTAGCTTTGCCTTTTCCTCTGAATTGCGAAAGAATCGCTTGAACCAGTAAGCAGAAAAACTGACAAGTGCAGCAACCAGGTCGAGCGGATAATACACGTACTTGATATCGATGATTTTATATTCCATGATGGCGGACCATATGACATTGGAAAAAATACTCGTTGCAGCAATGAGCAAAAATACAGCATCATGCTTGTTTTCCATGAGCATGCGGCTGATTCTGAAAATAAACAATAACAACGGGCCAAAATAAATAATGACTAAAAATGGCGTTCCAGCTAAAATATACACCCATTGTGCCGTTCCCAGCACGATGACTGCCGAATAAAGACTGAGCACGGAAAGATACGCCCTAAACGGCCTAGAGTTTTCTTTCTCCCCTTGATCAGATAGACTTCTCACCAATAATATCATCAGCAAAGGCTGCCATATGTAGGCGAGCACTTCTACCTTGATCGACCATGTATAATCGATCGGGAGCCAAAGTAACAGCAGATTGTCATAATCAGACACAGCTTTTATCCCCACGCAGGAAAGCAACAGCAAAAACACGAGAAACTCTTTGTAGCGGGCATTCAACACATACAGGATGCCGGCATACAAGCCATGAAGCAACAAGATGAGGAAGGTTGCCATCTGGAAGCCGATAGAATACCAACGATCGGTGTCAATAGCTGCCTGCGACCCGAAGTAAATCGATCTGACGATGCCCCCTTCGATTGGATTATGAAAGTTGGCCGTTCGGACAAGCACTTCAATGACCTTTGCATCACCTGCAATGTACGTAACCGTGAAGGATGCCTTCCGCGCCGTGTACTCTTCCGCTGTTGTCGCAGGTACTCCGACTCTGGCTAATATCTCTCCGTCAACCTCTACGGTAGAAGATGCTTCCACTTCCGGAACCCATAAAGTGTATGGCTGATTTAGTGGTTGATCGACCAAGATCCGTAAACGGTATGTTCCATAGCCATACGGTGACGGAGCGTCCCGGGAAAAAGCGCTGCTCCAATTGCCAGGCACTTGAACGTATTGTCGTTCGTCATTCGATGATTGCTTGAGATCTTCATGCGTGATCAAAGATTCAGGGAAAAACTCCCATTCCCCATCCAGTGAAATGGACGGGGAATTTTCAAAGTCCCACCCGCGCATATCAAGAACCCCTTGAACCACAGGCGGATGCTCTGGAAACGCATGAAACGAAAACCAGAACGTTCGAAGACCTAGAAGAAATGCTAAAAACATGAGAAGAATCACAAGATGCTTACTTATGAGTGCTTTTGAATGACTCCGATTATGGTTCCTTAGCTTTATCATAGTAAGCATCTTTCGACACACTTCGGATTATCCCTTGTCAAATTGCAGTTCCACAGTCCTATTTTTCTCACACAAACTGTCTGTTATCGTTATTCCGCCCAAACCGATAAATGGCGATCAAGGCAAAAACCGTAGCGAATGCGAGCAAAATGGCCATGTTCAAATACAAGCTCCCCAGACTGTACCCTTGTTGAAGCTTATTCACCGTATCGAGCAACCAATGCTGGGGCAAGAATGTTGAAATTTTGCGCACGGTGTCCGGCATGATTTCCATTGGAAAGAAGCAGCCAGCCAGGAGGCACGTCGGTACAATGATCAGGTTGGAAATCGCTCCGGCACCTGCTCTACTCTTCGCAAAGGCAACGGTCATCAGAGAAAGTGCGATTGCCCCCAGCGCGAACACGAACAACGGCAGAAACATTTGACCATACGAGACGCCTGCATCTATGCCGAAGACGTTTTTCATGACGAGCAAGGTCACGATGATTTGCAGCAGCAAAATAAACATGCTGACGATAATATTCGAGAATACATAGGATCTAGCCGACATCGGCGAAGAAAGGAGTCGTAAAAAGGTGCGATTCTCTTTTTCTTTTAAAATGATCTCCGACATGTTCACCGCTGAAAACATCATGAACATAATGAGGAAACCAATCGATTGATTCGTCATACGCGTCACGTTCGAGGTGTCTTGCAGCGTTACCGTATGGAGCTTGTAGCTTTGCTCGTGGTATGCCGTATACAGCTTCGTGAACTTAGCCCCATCCGCTTGTGCCGCTTTTCCAATCGCGGCAAGATTGCCGATATAACTGTGCAGCATGGCCTTCACGTAGGCAGTAACCTGTTCACCTTTTACGGATACAATATTCAAGTGTGCTGGCGCCCCTTTCCGAACACTAGCAGCATACCCTGACTCGAAAACAATTCCGCTATCCAGCTTACCAGAAACGATTTGTTCACGCATCGTTTGTTCGTCGATGACTGTAACCTTAATATGATTCAATCTCTCGATAAACCGGATCGTGTCCTGCGTGATCATCTGGTCCCCATCTTGATTGATGATTCCGACATGGATCGTGCCGCTGCCTGCATTGCTGTAGAGGGTAAGAGACAGCAGAACCCCTGCGATCGGCAAACCCAAGTAAGTGAACCAGTTTTTTTTACTACGAAACGTCTCCATCAGCGTTTTCCGGATTAGCCATAGCATTTCACTCATACAAAAGCACCCTCCCGTCTGCGCATCGTGATAACAGAAATGATGATGAACGCCGTGGCAATGCTCACATTCATCGCAATCGCAACCCATGCGCCTCTCGGATTGTCTGTGTAGATGATTTGCATCAGACCTGTATTCGCCCAGTGAAGGGGAGAGAATTTGGCCAAGAGACTGAAGAAACCAGCTGATTGATCAACGGGAAAATAAGCACCGCCTACAAAGGAGGCGACTTGCGTAAAAATATTGTTGATTGCCCTTACCCCTTCACCTTTAAAAAGAAAGCTGATCCCCAGACCCAAGCTGACCGCAAGCAGCACCTCTGTCAAAAGTACGAGGATAACCATTCCGTAGTGGTTGCCCCAATCTGCTTGGAACACGAACTTGCTAACTAAGAACACGACGAGTACGAAAAACAAATTAACGAACGTACTGCCGATAATTTTGCCGGTAAAGATAGTACCTTTGCTGACAGGTGCAGCCATTAATCGTGTGGACGTTTTGTTCGTTCTCTCCCCGGTGAACAAATAACTCGCAGAGAACATCGAGTAGAGCGCAATCATGGTCGTCATCGCAATCGCGTAATAGTCGATTGCCCCCGGTTTTTTATTTGGATTCAAGGTCGTTTCATGAATAAAATCATCACGCTGTCCGGTACCCTTGACTATTGCCAAAGCAGATTCGGGATCTATCTGATAAGCTGCGGATGCGAGCGAGTACCGATCTGCAAAAACGGTTAGCATTCCCGCGAGGATATTGCTTCCTATCGCATTCTTGCTGCTTCCATAAAACTCAATCCCCGCATCACTGACGATTGCGTACCCCGTATAGCGATCCGCGCGAACTTCCTCCTGCCCGTCCATGCCTGAACTTACTTGAGCGACCTCCACTCCTTTATCACCCAATGCTTTTATAAACGAGTTCCACGCCGTAGACATTTCCTCATTCGTCCCGTTGCTTTTATACAGCAAGCGCATGTCTCCTACGGTCCTCGTTTCGTCAAATGCATTGGAAAGGGCAGAACCTAATATCAACATCAGAATGATGGGAAGTGCTAGCATAAATATAAACGTTCTCTTTTCGCGAAGGCTGGACTTGATTTCTTTTACAGCGATACTCCATATATTCATGGCAAAGCCCCTCCTCTAGTCTCGCAAGTTTCGACCAGTTAAGGTCAAGAACACAGTCTCCAGATTCGGCGCTTGCTCTTCAACGGAACGGATTTCTACCTGATCCTTGATGAAGTGTTGAATGATCCGGTTCAGGTTGTTGATCTCCGTTTTCGATACGATTTTGATCGTATTCTCTTCTTGAAGCACCGCATTCACACCAGGAATCGCCTTAATACCTTCGAGGTTTAACGGTTCATCTGCCCGAACGCCAATCCAAATTTCCTTCGCGTCGGTAATAATCGCTTTTAGCTCCTCCTTCGATCCTTCCGCGATGACTTTTCCATGGTCGACGATAGCAATACGAGTGCAGATTTCTTCGACTTCCTCCATGTAATGGCTCGTATAAATGATCGTGCAGCCCATGTCGTTTAACTTGCGTACCGAATTCAAGATATAATTGCGCGAATGAGGGTCAATCCCGACAGTAGGTTCGTCCATGATGATCAGCTTCGGCCGATGGGCAATGGCGCAAGCGATGTTTAACCGACGCTTCATCCCGCCAGAGAAGTTTTTGGGAAAGCTATTAGCTTTGTCGCCGAGACCTACGAATTCAAGCGCCTCTTCCGTCCGTTCGCGAAGCAGTGATCCACGCAGTCCGTACAAGCCAGCAAAAAACCTCACGTTTTCATAGGCAGTCATATCCTCGTAGATGGCGATATCTTGTGGTACGATTCCGATGTTCATTTTGGCGAATTTGCTGTGCTTCTCAATATTTTTTCCCAGCAGGGTAATCTCACCCTTTGTTAAGCGCAACAGGGAGGCGATCATGTTGATGGTCGTGCTCTTTCCTGCTCCGTTGGCCCCCAGGAAACCAAAGATTTCTCCTTCACGTACGTTCAGAGACATATTGTCGACGGCGACGAAATCACCGAATTTTTTCGTTAACTGACGAATCTCCAATACATGACTCACGTAACTCACTCCCTTCGTGGTTATGTCTGCATTGTAATAAAAAAGGATGCCCCTATGTCAGTGCATAAGTTCATCCCTCGGTACATGAGAATTCTCATGTTGTTTCTCATGATCTTCTTCATTCGTTGCGATAAGGTAGCAGTGTGGTCACGCTAAAGCCTCGCGTACCGTCTACAATCACTGTTCCACCAGCAGATGCAGCTCTCTCCTCCATCCCGAGAATGCCAAGCCCTTTTACAACCTTTTCTGCGCCGGCCCCATTGTCTGTGACCACTGCTTTTATGAATGTATTCAGCACCCGTACCTCTAGGGAAATCACTGTTGCCTTCGCATATTTGAGTGCATTCGTGACCGCTTCCGTCGCATTTTGCTGGATGATTTTCCATTGAATCGGTGAGATGACGTCAATGTCTCCGTCAAAAGTAAGCGTGGCTGTCACTGTCTCTCTCGCAGACAGCTCATCGACAAACAACCGGAGTCGATTGATTCCCAGCTCCTCCGGCCGAGGCTTCACATCCTTGAGTGTCACTCTGATTCGCTCCAGCCCTTCCTTCGATATTGCGATCGCATTACGGAGCAGTTCGGATGCCTTGTCCTGATCAGTCGCCATCAGCAGTCGCGACGCTTCCATTTGTATCAGCGCACCTGCAACCGCATGCCCCACATCGTCGTGAATTTGTTGGGAGAGGCGATTGCGCTCCTCCAGTTGAATGGTATAGGCTGACTGTCGGAAATACTCATGATTTTCGTTTAAGGTACAGGTCAACCTGTATAAATCCTCTCTCTGCTTCTCCCGTTCAGCCTCCAGCCTGCCAAGCTTAACTGTCAACATACTGCCGCATCTATACAGAAAAAAGCTAAGCAAAGCCGTAAATAAAAACAAGGGCACCCATTCAGGCGGCACGATGAAAAATGGCAGCAACATACATAAAAATACGACCACCGGCTGCTTACCCGCTAAGAAAGCTAGCTCCAAAATATTGATTGGCAAGAGAAGTACAAACAACGGGTCAAGTACGAGTCCACTCGCTATCACGAACAGGATGGATAGCCCAACAAACCATTGCTGATGATTCCTCTTTTTCAAGATGAGAATAGTGAGATTAATAGCCAAATACAACAAGTACACAAGAATTTGCCACGGGTCAATTTCAGAAGTGGGATGAGCAAGAAAAGAAGTCACGATGATAAACCCAAGCACCGCTGCCTTGTTAGCCATTGTCCATAACTCCATCGGTAGTGACCTCCTTTCAATCAGACATGTGCGTTTCGCCCGTCAAATAATAGATGGCGATCTGCGTACGGTGTTCAAGCGCTGTTTTATTCAAGATAGAAGTAATGTAATTCGCAACTGTTCCCTCGGAAATAAACAGCTTCTTGGCGATTTCTTTGTTCGATAGCCCTTTGGCGATCTGCTTCATGACATCGAGCTCCCGTTCCGTAAATAAGCTTTGGTCGATTTTGCTTTCGGTAGGGATGGCTGCTGTCACTTTGGGAGGAGCGGTAGTGGACACGGTATCAGTCGTGTTCTTCCCTGTATTTAGGTTCATTTTGATCTTATCCAGGACGACATCCTGCAACACATGATGGTTGTTATAGACACTCTTGATGGCATCTCGAATGCGGTTGGGATCATTGTTTTTCAATAAATAGCCGCGTGCCCCCGCTTGAATGGCTTCGAGGACAAATTCGTCATCGTCGAATGTGGTCAAAATGAGTGGTTTGACCGTAGTCTCGGCAGTCAGCACACGAGTCGCTTCCACTCCGTTCATATTCGGCATCCGAACGTCCAAAAGCGCGACGTCTACCTCGTTCTGTTTACAAAACGTCACCGCCTCGACTCCATCCTCCACACTCCCCACTACTTCAAACTCCTCGAAGCTCGTCAGGATGATTTTCATGCCTTCCCGTATAAACGAATTGTCGTCTGCGATCAACACTTTGATTTTCAAAGCAGCTTGCCTCCTGTCAAACAAACCCTCGACCGCATAAAGAGCGGACGTATATATTTTTCCCAATATTACCACTGTCCCGCTTTGCTTCACAATTGTAGAATCTCTCCCCTAATTGTTCTCACTTTCAGTTCACACATGGAAAAATTAACGCTTCGAAATTATATAGACACGAATCATATGTGTCAGTATGATAAATTAGCTAAACCCTCGAAACCAACATATCGGGGCCAATTTTTTGAATGGAATACTCTATGGAGGGGAATTTGTGGAAACAGCACAACTAAATAAAACAGCTTGGAACACTGGGGCTTATCAAGCGTGGCTGAAACGCTTTGGAACACCTGTTGAGGCAGCGGTCAAAATTAAAGAAGACCCCCAAAAGCGAATCGGTAAAGTATATGAGCACATGGGGGATATTCGCGGCAAGAAGATTATCAATTTACTCGGTTCTAATGGAAACAAAGCCGTTGCGCTCGCCTTGCTAGGTGCCGACGTGACCATCGCCGATTTCTCTCATGAGAATGAGCAGTACGCCAAAGAACTGGCTGCAGCTGCCGATGTTGACCTGACTTACATCGTATCGGATGTATTGCAGCTACCTCCAGATGTATTGTCTGGTGAGTATGATCTCGTTTTTATGGAATTCGGTATTCTTCATTACTTTTTGGACTTAACCGAATTATTCCAGGTGGTCAACTCGCTCCTGCGAAAAGGCGGCGTTCTCGTCCTCCAAGATTTCCATCCGGTATCCACAAAACTCATCTCCTCACGCGGAACGACTGCTAATATCCGCAAACATAAAGTAACAGGCGATTATTTCGACACCTCGCTTGAGGAAAAGGACATTGCTTTCTCCAAATTCCTTTCTAACGGGATAAATGACACGGAATCAAAAGTAATGTTACGCAATTGGACCTTAGGGGAAATCGTTACGGCCATTGCAAGCAAAGGGCTGTGCCTAAACATGCTGGAAGAGCTCCCGAATCTTTCCTCGGAAGTTTTTGATAAAGGAATCCCGAAAACCTTCACGATTATCGCCGAGAAATTATAACGAACGTTTGCCATCATCTTAATAAATTCCTAATACTGAACAGAGGAGATTTTCCCTCCTCTTTTTCTTTCATGCGCTTATAGACTGACGGTCAGTCATATGGTAATCTGTATCCAACCACATACTGACAATCGAAGGAGGCGCCGATGAAAAGAATCGTGAAAGATCCCACAACACGGCGAGCAGAAATATTGGAAGCGGCCGGGGAACTATTTCGAAATCAGGGTTATGTCCATACAACCGTGGATGCGATCATTCAAAAGGTGGGCGTAGCGAAAGGAACCTTTTATTACTACTTCAAATCGAAGGAAGAGATCCTTGAAGCATTTGTCCAGTCCATGGTCGATACACTTTGCGAAGAGTACAAAAAAATCGCAGATGACGCTACCTTACCTGTCATGGAGAAGGTTCGCCAGATGCTGCGCAGCCAAAGCCACACCATCGACAAGCAAGCAGATTGGATGGAAAGCTTGCATCGCCCTGAAAACAGAGAGCTTCACGAGCGTCTGAACATCGCCATTATCTTAAAAATTGCCCCTGTCCTTGCGCAAGTCATTGAACAAGGAAATAAAGAAGCTGTCTTTCATGTTGAGAATGCCTTGGAGACTGTTCAGTTTCTCCTCGCTGGTTCGCAATTTTTGTTGGAATCAGGCATTTTTCATTGGGAGCAAGAGGAACAGACAACACGATTACAAGCCATGCAGGTGATTATTGAAAGATCACTGGGAGCTGCGCCGGGGTCCTTCTCGTTTCTGTAATGGATGAAAAGGAGGAAAAACAATGAACACTCATGATAAAGCCTTTCGCAGATTCCTGATCATTTGGTCAGGACAGCTATTTTCAGCTATCGGAAGTGGACTTACCGCTTTTGCCTTGGGTGTCTTTGTTTTTCAACAGACCCAATCTACCATGAGCTATTCGTTAATCATTCTCTTTTCTTTTCTCCCCTCCTTCCTTTTACTTCCCTTTAGCGGGGTGCTGGCAGACAGATTTGACCGCAAGAAAATGATGATCATTGGCGATCTCGGTTCCATAGCCGGTATCTTGTTCATCTTGCTTGTCATGCTGTTCGGGCGTATGGAAATATGGCACATCTATTTGGGGGTCGGCATCAGCTCGATCTCTGCCGCTATTCTAAACCCAGCCTTTAAAGCCGCCGTTTCCGATCTGGTTTCGGAAGAGATGTACTCACAGGCAAGCGGGCTCATCCAACTGGCAAGTTCAGCTCAATATCTTATTTCTCCACTCGTTGCAGGATTTCTTCTCAGTGCTTTTGATATCCAGCTCGTCTTACTCATCGATATGATGACCTTCCTTCTAGCTGTCGGCGCCGTGCTGATGATTATGAAACACGATACCACTCCCCAGAAACATGAAAGACAAAGCTTTTTTCACGAAATGTCTGAAGCCTTCCGCTATCTCCTTTCAAAGAAAGGGGTTTTCTCGTTAGTTCTGTTAATGTCCATCGTGTGCTTTTACATCGGGCTGCTGCAATCGCTTTTTGGGCCTATGATGCTGACATTAGCTGATTCCAAGACGCTCGGTATTGCCCTCTCTGCATCTGCATCGGGCATGCTCGTCAGCAGCCTTTTGATCGGACTTTTCGGTATGGGAAAGAGCAAGGTGTTCATGCTGTCCTTCTCTCTCGTACTTGCTGGCTTGTTTTATGCCCTGATGGGTGTGTTTACTTCCGTTTGGCTGATTATGGTTTTTGGCTTCCTCTTTTTCATCACGCTTCCCTTTGTGAACACGAGCCTGGAGGTTCTCATTCGAACGAACGTCGAGAATGAACGGCAAGGCAGAGTATGGTCGATGATCACGGCTATTTCGCAAATCGGGTTCGTACTGGCATTTGGATCGGCAGGATTTTTGGCGGATCATGTATTCAATCCGTTGTTTGATCCAGATCGATTGCTGGGTCAAACGGTCGGGCAGATCATCGGAACGGGGACGGGCAGAGGAATTGGCTTTCTGTTTGTTCTCTCTGGCGTACTTGTGACGCTACTGGGAATCGTAATCGGACGTGTAAGGAAGATACGGGATTTGGAAGGATTTACAGTGAAAGGTATCCATTCGTACAAATAAAAATATTTTCTCAAAACCTATGCAACCTATTCATATTTTCCTCCGTCTGGAATGTCGAGTTCATGAGACTTACACCTAGAAGGAGGAAGATTCAAATGAAAAAAGCTATATCTACTTCGTTGGTTGCTATTCTACTCGCAACAAGTGTACCTGCTGCTCTGGCGGCTGACCTGGAAGGCAAAGGAAAAGGGAATGGCAAGCCCGAAGTAAAGACGGAAGCAAAAGATAAATCCAAAGAAACTTCTGTCAAAGAATCTGATACCGATACTGATAGCGACGATGAGGACTCAACCGAAGCTAGCACAGAAACCAACATCAAAGACGTAAAATTGAAAAAACAGCTGATCGAGCTTCGCCAAGAGCTCAAGCATACGGCTGAAATCACGGAAGATCAAAAAGCGAAATACGAGCAACTGGTAGCTGAACTGGAAAAAACCACTGACAAACAGGGAGCTTTGGACGTACAGCTTGAGCTTCTTCAGCGCACGTACCAAAAAGGAGATTACACACCATTCAAAAAGCTTGGAGAACTCCTTGAGGATACTGGCTCTACAGAAGTGAAAGCATTCGTAGATGGAAATCAGGTAAAAGCGGATGTGGCACCGTTTGTACAAGGTGGAAGAGCTTTGGTGCCTGTACGTGCTATCAGCTCCGCATTGAAAGCGGAAGTAAACTGGAAGCCAGAGACTCGTACCGTCGAAATTACGCGTGGCGAAAAATCTATCACGCTGTACCTCGATAAAAAAGAAGCAACTGTAGACGGGAAAACCATTTCTTTGGACACGGCGCCTGTACTGAAAAATGGACGTGTATTCCTGCCTCTGCGCTTCATCAGTGAACAACTGAACGCGGAAGTAAAATGGCAAGAAGAAGGCAAAATCGTTATCATTGACGACATTCAAGCCTCTAACGAATCCGCCCAAGATACAGACTCCGACGATACATCTGCAAAGTAATACAGGCTACAAGCCCTCACATAGCTGAGGGCTTTTTACCTTTCGTCTAACTTGGCTCATATAGCATAGAAAAAAAGATAGTGGTTCTCATTAGCTCCTTTTAGCTATGAGATCCGCTATTTTTTTGTTTTTACCATCACTTTTGCCCATGACATTGTGGGAGGATAACTGCTTTCGCCATTTTTCCGCGTCTGAAAACAAGCTTATTTCCCCTATAGTTCGTCCAGTCATGTCCAAGCGGCATTCATAAAATATTGTATGAACACTAAGGAGGTGGATGTATGTCTTGTGGTTGTAAAGATCGAGAAAAAAAACGCGAGATTGAAAAAGATTGTGACACAGACATAGAAAGGGATTTCGATAGAGACGTGGACGAAGATTTTGACAGTGACCATGATCGGTGTGGTTGTGGTCGCCGCCGCCGTCGTCGTCGTCGCTGCCGTTTTTGTTCCTTCTTCCGTCGCCGTCGTCGCCGCTGTCGTTTCTGTTTCCTCCGCTGTCGACGTCACCGCCGTTGATAGTAGTGTCCTTCTAATAATGAAGAAACGTCCGAATCATTTGACTCGGACGTTTTGCTTTTGCTACGCTCCAAACCTCTGGCGGTACCCGCATCTTCTGCATAATTCCTCGACAGCTTCTCTGCGAGAAAATCCATCTATCAGGTTATTCGCCCGCTCGCCATCCACAATATCAGTGAAAGAGGTCTGATTGATATTCCCTAGATTAATAACCCCTTCCCCATCGAGACAGCACGGCACAACTGTTCCATTTTCGAGAATCGCCGCCTGTGTGCGCAGGCCATGGCAAAAGCCTTTTCCATCATCCTCAGGTGCTGTCAGACTCGGCCATTGGAATTCGTAATCTTGGTTCAAATAGACGCGATCATTGATTTTTACCCCACTGCCCGGCACTACTTTTTCTTCAATTCGATAGTCCAGCCCAAATTCTTTCTCAATCACTTCGAGTGTCTGGCGGTTTCTACTCTTTTGAATGTTCGTGGCGTTATCCTGTGTCAAATTCCACAGACGGAAAGAAAAAATCACTTGATGCTCCTGAGCTTCCCGAACAAATGAAAGAATCTCCCGCAAATAACCTTCGCGGTTGGTTGAGCCGATATGTCCATCAAAGCTGTGAAGCGAGAAGTTCATTTGTCGGAGCGCAGGCTTGCCCAGCAATTTATGCCGATTTTTCGCGATCAGCGTACCATTTGTGGTGATATTGACCTTGAAGCCTTTCTCATGACTGATATCGAGCAGCTCATCAATTTTGGGATGGAGAAGCGGTTCCCCTTTGACGTGCAAATAAATGTAATCGGTGTGCGGTTTGATCTCATCCAGCCTTTTCGCAAAGTCTTCTACTTTAATAAAACTTTTACTACGCTCTGTTGGCGGACAAAAAGTACAGGCGAGATTGCAAACGCTGGTGATTTCTATATAGACTTTCTTAAATGTTTTCAAGATGTTTTCCCCATTCCCGATGCCTATGATTGATCATACCCATCATAGTAACATAGGAGGGCTTTTACAGGTAACGGTGTATTCTGGTGGTTTGGACGAAATCTCGCGTCTACTCGATCCTTATCTTACGCCTTGCATAGACATCAAGGTCTGATAGTCCTCTTTCAGCATTCCGTAAATCTCTAGATCCACGATTCCTTTACCCGACCATAGCGTTGCTTGTCTAAGCGTTCCTTCCTTCATGAAGCCATTCTTCAACAATACTTTTTTGGAGGTCTCATTCGGAGGCATCACTTCCGCCTGTATTCTGTTGACGTTGACATCCATGAACAAAAAGTGAAGCAGTATGTTTACCGCTTCCGTCGCAATCCCTTTTCCCCAATGCGCTTCGGACAAGAAGTAGCCAATCGTCACCATGTTTACCTTTTGATGAAAGTCGAAAGCTTCGATAATGCCAAGCAAGTGATCGGGGTTATCATTGGCGAATATCCCCCATTTGATCCTGGATTTTTTCAAATAGTCTCTCTCAAAATGCCCGATCATGTTTTTCACTGTCGCTTTATTATGCTTGGGGATAATCCCGCAGTATGCAAATACATGGTCATTGCTGTAGATTTCGAATACTTCGTCCAAATGCTGCTCTTCGATTTTCTTCAAGGTGACACGATCTGATTTTAAAATGGGAAACTGGTTAAAAAGTACGTCAACGTTCATGATTTCAACTCTCATTCATTTCAAAAATAGTAGGTAGACAGCCATAATCCCTGAATCGGCAAGGATATGACTGACAATCGATCCCATCAGTGATTGGCTCTTGTCTCGCATATATCCCCAAACCATTCCCGCCAAAAATACTGGCAAAACCATACCGATATTATACGGCCAGCTAAACAAAGGAATGATGGAGAGGAAATGATACAGGCTGTAAAACAATGACGTCAGCAAAATAATGGTTCTCTTTGTCAGCTTCCCTTCCAGCTTTTTAGACATATATCCTCTCCAGTAGATTTCCTCAAGAAACGGGTTGATCACTAGCAAAACAAGGATGAGCCAAACGACAAGATTACCTGAGAAATCCCATTGTACCAATAAATTTTGCAGATCATCCTTATCAAACAAAAGGCTGTGAAAGAAATATCCCGCAAGAATAATGGTGATAAAGAAAAGAAGTCCAGTCAAAATGCCGTGATACATATTGGGGCGGTTGATTCCCAATCCCATTTGCCTGAATGTGTCCCGCCATGTATTTCTTTTCAAAACGATCATATCCACAAACGGAACCGCAAACAGCCACCCGTAAAAAAGCAGAAACGTGACTGGCACGCTACTCATGACTTGTAACCCTAAAAAGATCATAATCGTTGGCCCTAAAAATAACAGAACTTGCTTCATCATATCCCCACCAAATCACGGCTTGTTTTTACTAACAAGATTGTAACGAGGAACACCAAAAGCGAGTAGTACTAACTTCGCGTAGTACCTAATAAAAACGAGGGCATGGATCACTCCAGCCCTCGTACTTATTTCTACTTATTCATCTAAATGAGCATCCCCGCAATCGCTGCGCTCAACAGATTTGCCAAGGTTGCCCCAACTACTGCACGCAAGCCCATCTCCGCAAGGTCTGATCTTCTTGACGGAGCAAAGCCGCCCAAGCCACCAATGACCATAGCCAGCGCAGCCAGATTGGCAAAGCCGCAAAGGGCGAAGCTGATGATCACAACGCTTTTTTGCGACAAATTGACAATCTCAGGTGCAAAAGCCGTGTACGCTACAAACTCGTTGAGGACAATCTTTTGCCCGATGAAAGAACCGGCTTTTAGCGCTTCCTCCCATGGAACCCCGATCATAAAGGCAATCGGCGCGAACAGGTAACCTAAAATGTGCTCAAGCGTCAACGCTTCTATTCCCACTAACCCGCCAAGCCAGCCAATAATCGAGTTCAGCAAGAAAATTAACGAGATAAACGCGAGCAACAGCGCACCGACACCAGCAGCCACTTTTAGCCCGTCCGAAGCTCCGCGAGCAGCCGCGTCAATGACGTTTCTGGACTCTGTATCTTTCATGACTTCCACACGTTCCACTCTGTGTGGCTGTTCTGTCTCCGGCATTATAATTTTCGCAAGCAACAAACCACCCGGCGCTCCCATGAATGCTGCCGCCAGCAAATATTCAATCGGAACACCCAGCATCGCATACCCACCGATAACCGAACCCGAAACGCACGCCAGTCCGCCTGTCATTACAGCAAACAGCTCGGACTTGGTCATTTTCTCAATATAAGGCTTTACGACAAGTGGCGCCTCAATCGGACCCAAGAAAATATTTGCAGAGGCTGACATGGATTCGGTTTCGCTCGTTTTGAGTACCCGAGACAAAAATCCACCAATAATTTTCGTAGCCCACTGCATGATTCCGAGATAATACAGGACCGAAATCAAGGAAGAGAAGAAGATAATGATCGGCAATACTTGCAGGGCAAATGTAAAGCCTGCATTCTGTGCACCCAGTATCCCGCCAAACAAGAACTGAATTCCGGCATTCGTCGAATCAATGATGCTTTGTACGATCGACGCCAAGTACTCCAGAAGCTTTTTCCCAAAATCCCATTTCAGTACGACCAAAGCAAAAATAAACTGAATCGCAAACGCACCAATGACCGTTCTCGGATTAATCGCTCTGCGATTTTTCGAAAACGCAATGGCTATTATAAAAATTCCCAGGATGCCGAGAACTCCCCAAATGTATTGCATGAACGTATCCTTTCTGTATCGCCAGCTGTGTCGATATCTCAGATGACTTGCTTTGTTCTAGATCGCTTTTTTCGCTAAATCTGTCATGTAATCAAAGAATGCATCACGATCTACGTCATAAACCACATGTACAGGGCGTCCGTCAGCCGTCTCAACAGTTCGGCCTTGGCTTGCCCCTTCTGTAATGACGATGCTGTTAACCGTTTGCACCTTTACAAGATCACTATTGCCAACAAATGCTGTGGTTAATACATCCCACAGGTAGTAAGTCGAGTTGGTCGAGAAGTGTACGAGTGGCGGCACCATTGCATAGCATTGACCCAAGAAATCTACACCGATATGCTTGCGCTCTTTTGCCCAGCGCTCACGAACATCCAGTGTCAGTGGGACTTGGTTCGTGCTTTCCAGTGCGACCAAATCAATCTCCATTCCACTTTCCCATACGCGAGCAGCTGCTTCCGGGTCCCAGAATACGTTCCACTCTGCTGTTCCATCGTGCTCAGGCTCATGCACGTTTCCTTCTTCACGGAATGTTCCGCCCATCCACACCAGGCGCTCTACTTTTTCTTCGATAGTTGGATCGATATCCAAGGCACGCGCAAGGTCAGTCAAAGGACCAGTAAACAGCAAGGTCGTTTTTCCTTCTGTTGCACGCAGCGTTTCAATAATGTGAAGATGCGCAGGCTTGTCCGCTACTGGCGTAATCACTTCTCCTGATTCATTGAGGAAGGGCAGTGCGTCTACATAAAATGCATGCATGCGCCAGTCCTTTGGAAAAGGATTTTTCCCGCGGGAATTGGACTCTGCTACATCCAAACCGCCGTTACCGAAACGATCAATGATTTTCCGGCTGGCAAACATCGCTGGTTCCAAGTAGCAATCCGCTGGAATGACAGATACCCCTGTCAGATTCACATTGTCCATTTGGAGCAGCAAGAATAAAGAAATTAAATCATCAACGCCGCCATCATGGTTAAAGTAAATGTTTTTCTTCATCATTATTATCTCCAATCTCATACATGAACTTGTAAGAAGTACAAGTAAACCACTATTATTTGGAACCCTTCAAAAAATAATACTAAAGTTTCACTAAAAAATATATAACCATTATGAACAAAACAGCTGAAGGACAAAAAAGAGAGACTATCCTCCAGTAGAAAATCTACTTTGGCGATAGCCTCTCTATCACTTTATTTGTTTAACAGATGGAAAACTTGCTCTACGTCTTTGTCACCCCGTCCTGAAAGGTTAACAATCAGGATTTGCTCCGGTGAAAGAGTAGGAGCCAACTGCAAGGCATACGCAATGGCATGTGCACTTTCCAAGGCGGGAATGATCCCTTCTGTTCTCGATAGTTCTTGAAAAGCCGCCAACACTTCTTCATTCGTCACCGTGTAATATTCCGCTCGTCCACTGACTTTTAGCTGGCTATGCTCTGGGCCAATTCCAGGATAGTCCAACCCAGCAGCAATTGAATACGTTTTTTGAGGTTCTCCATTTTCGTCCAGCAATACGAGGCATTTAAAACCATGAATGACGGCTGGAACCCCTTTGGTCAAGGTAGGTGCCTGATCAGGCTCAACACCAATCAGACGTACGGATGGCTCCTCTATATAGTGGGCAAAAGCACCAATCGCGTTACTGCCACCACCAACAGCAGCGATAACCGCATCCGGCAAGCGACCTTCTTTTTCTAAGATTTGTCGTTTGGATTCTTCACTGATAATCGATTGAAAATACTTTACCATCGTAGGGAACGGATGCGGACCAACCGCAGATCCTAATAGATAGAACGTGTTCTGATAGTTTTCAACCAAATCATTCAGCGCTTCATCGACCGCATCCTTCAATCTTCCTTGCCCTTTGGACACCGCAATCACTTTTGCCCCTAAAAGCTCCATCCGAAACACATTTAAAGCTTGCCTTTTCGTATCCTCCGCACCCATATAGATCACGCAATCCATGCCAAACATCGCGCAAACAGTCGCGGTAGCAACTCCATGCTGTCCTGCACCCGTCTCGGCAATAATACGCTGTGCACCCATTCGCTTTGCCAGAAGGATTTGACCGATGACATTATTGATCTTGTGGGCACCCGTATGGTTTAAATCTTCCCGTTTCAGATAAATTTTGGCACCGCCGAGTTTTGCAGTTAAATGACGAGCAAACGTCAACGGATTTTCCCGGCCTATATATTCTTTCAGATAATACTTGTACTCTTCGATAAATTCCTCATCATCTTTATATCTTTCAAATTGTTCGGCCAAATAATCCAATACTTCCTGTAATTGTGGAGGTACAAAGCTTCCTCCGAACTCACCGAAATATCCCTTTTTTGTCTGTTCTGTCATTGACATGCTCATCTCTCCTCAGCTATAGCTAGTCCTCAATCCTTCCTTGCATTTTATAAGATCAAAAGAGCGTGTGTCAATTTAGTTTTATGATTATTCAGAATCCATTAGTTTCTTGTTAATTTTTACAAAACCATCATTTTAGCTTCATATTTTCCCAATATAAATCGGGTAGTCTAACAAAAGCGGTTCATTACGTCGTTTTTTTATTCGGAGGGATATCATGAAGATTCACTTTCAAAAGAAAAGCTTGCTGATCGCAACAATCACGGCTCTATCCTTGATCGGAACACAAGGAGCAGGTGCAACTCAAAATGTAACGGGAGCACCCGTTGTAGCCGAAATTCATGAATGGAAAAATCCTCCTGCGCTCGCTGAAGGTATTAAAGAAGGCGGCTTCTCCGGTCTGGTGCATCTTCCTAACGATCCTCCTTCTATCTTTTATACATTGGCTGACCGTGGACCAAATGGGCAATACGGCAAGGACGAGCTACGTACGTTCCCTGACCAAAACTACACACCACGCTTGTACAAAATCAAAGTGGAGAATGGAAACATTCACGTTTTGGAAACCATCAAGCTGCGTTTGCCACAGGGCAAGATCAACGCTTTTACAAAAACGAACGATATCAGCGGATTGCCGAATCTCGCTGGCCCTGATGAAGTTCCCTACGATGTAACGGGAACAAAAAAGATTAGTTACGATCCAGACGGTTTGGATTTGGAAGGTATCGCTTACAGCCCGGTCGACGATACATTCTGGTTATCCGACGAATACCGCCCATCCATCATTCAAGTAAAGCGTGACGGCACAATCCTGGGCCGCTATGTACCAAAGGGCACTAAAGAAGCCTTGGTTGCCGCAGGCGCAAAGATGGAGATTTTTGATACGCTGCCAGCCGTCTATTCCAAGCGCATCGCAAACCGTGGCTTCGAAGGTATCACCATCTCGCCAGACGGTAAGTTCTTGTATACTTCTATTCAAAGCCCGATGGCACTCCCTGATAAAAAGACAGGCGAATCTTCCCGTAATCTCCGCATTTTAAAGATGGATCTCGCCACCAAAAAAGTCGTAGGCGAGTACATGTACATCGCAGAGAACGCGAAAGATTTCGTGAAAGTGAAACAGAAAGACGTCGTTATCAGCGACTTGGCGGCACTCAGTCAGGATGTTTTACTGATTGACGAGCGAGACAAAAATGCCGGTGCAGACGTACAGCTTAAGCGTATTTACAGAGCAGATTTTTCGAAAGCAACCAATTTACTAGGTACGTCAACAAGTGAGCATGACTTCGAAAAACTCACCGTTGCCCAAGTGAAAGAGAAGGGAATTGTGCCTGTTTCCAAGGAATTGCTGGTTGATGTAGCCAAGCTGAATTATCCGCATGAAAAGCTGGAAGGATTAGCGATTGTGGATAAAAACACGATTGCCGTTGTGAATGACAATGATTTCGGCGTAGATGGCTATGATGAGAAGGGTAAGATTAAAATCAATAGCAATCCAACGCAGATGTATGTGATTAAAGTAGGTAAGGATTTGAAATAAGAAGGAAAGCCTCGTGGGTGATACATATCCACGAGGCTTTTCCTTAGTTATTCGTCTTTCCATTCATACAGCTTTGATAAAAATTCAGTAAATGTAACGGCGACTGGAGTAATGGCTTCTCTTTGCCATTCTTCTAATGTTTTTTCTTCTAGGTCACCATCATACAGGTCTTCCTCTGTGATCATAAATTCGTGATGTACGAACACAACGATTGGTTCAGCATGCTTTCCATTGCTATAGTCGAAGCAAATGTAATTACCGCTACCATCGTATCCGATAGGAATCACTCCATCAGGTACACAATCCTTAACATTTTCATGGGCTGTTAAAATATAGTACCTTCCTACCTTACTGCTAAGACTATAGAACTTATTAAAGACTTTACCTTTTACATCCCCGTAATCAAAGACCCAAGGAATAGGAGCTCCCTCATTGTTCTCAAGCATACATTCTACGAAATCTTTGGGAAATCGTACGCCCAAGGCAGTTTCTACTTCTTCGATATCTTTGATGTCTATTTTCTCTGTACAGCTTTCAAATGTTACATGATTTGGAAATGTCATGTCATTGCTCCCTGTAAAGAATTTCGCTATCTTTGCACCACTTTACTTATATCGGTAATTCTTACATTTCGTTGAAACCAGAAAAACAAAAAGAAGGGGTATGATCCCCTTCCTTCGCCACTCATTCCATCTCTACTGCTCTTTTTATAACGCCGCCCAGGTGTTTTCGAGCCACTGATCAAAATCAGCACCTTTTTCTCCCTCGTACGTATCATAGATATCGCTTCTCATTTTTTGCAGTTTCTCTTTGAATTCCTCGAACGTATGACCTTTTGGCAAGCTTTTCTTAATTCTTACCAAGGCTTTCGTTGCTCCTTTGATCAAGTCGCCTTTTTTCTGAGAAGGTAATCGAACACCTTCCCCAAATGCTTTCAGTTTTTGGAAAGCAGCCTCTTGCACTTTGTACACCGTATCGCTTTCCATAATTCGCTTCAGTAATTGAATCGTTTGCTCATGCTTCCACTGTCCTAATTCTTCAACAGCCTCTAAGCGCTCTCTCCAATTCGATGTTCGATTAGCAGCTTTCTTTAATTCATCAAAGTTTAGGGGAAACTCGTTTTTCATTTCAGTTTTATTCAATCAAATCTATCTCCTTCTGACTATCATCCTTCTATTATGACACTACATCACACAAATAACACCACCTACTCACATATAAATTCCTCGAAAGACTAGGTCTGTTCCCGTCATCCCATGAATAAAATGAACGGTATTTTGCCAGTTAACCTGTCGTCTATACATCGAGAGGAAAATGGAGGGTTGCCTATTGTTAGCAGTCAGGAAGAAAAAAATATCCCTTTGGGTGATCAGCGTAATGATGCTCTCTGCCATACTGTTGCTCTTTGTACCATCCGTAGAAGGGGCACAGGGCAAGGGATCTGAAGCATCCACAAACACAAATGTTGTAGCCGCAGCCAAAGTCGCACCAAAAGGCTTTTATGCAAAATGGGAAATGGATGTGGGTGGAGCAAGAGGATGCTCCTCGTTGTGCTGGGAGTATTTTTACTTCATTAACGATAAGCAGGTGGCAACAACATTCCCAGAAGGCGGAATAGATGCACTCCATTGCAGTAAGGATACATGTTTGACGTATCAAATCAAAGGAAACAAACTCACGCTCAGTAACGGAAAATCGTATACGTTCAAGGTCAAATCAGCAAACGAACTGGAGATCAACGGTGGAAAATTCATCAAATACGCTCCCTCTACTGGGCTGAAGCTTCAGGGCAAGTACGAGTCTTTCAGCTATTCCTCCAACGTTCTTGGTACTGGCTATGCAAGCTCGATCACCTATGTATTCAATAAAGACGGTTCCTTTGTGGACAGCAGCTTTGTGGGCGTCACCACAGATGGTTCCAGTACAGGAGATAATTCGGGTACTTCTACTAACGTCGGATCAGAGTCTAAAGCATCCGGAACCTATCAGATCGTAAACTATACTCTCTCTCTAATCTATAAGGATGGCAAAACGAAAAAGCTCCTATTTTTCCTACCTGAACAGCCAAGTCCCAAAATGCTGCGTATCGGCGGTCGCGACTTTTTGCTCGCGGATGGTAACGCCGCTAAACCTCAGCCTCCTGAACCACCTTATACTGATTTTCTCACCACCAAAAAAATCGCCAAAAAACAAGTACTCTTTACCTTCAAGCCAAACAAGAGTGATCAGTATGACAACATTAAAATTACACTGCAAGGGTATCAATGGGCAGAGCTGACGATTGAGCCTGCTTACGTTAAGTCTTTTCAAGGGTTCAGCGATAAAGGAATTGTTGCCCTGACAGCCAAATACCGAATCGATAATACCTCGGCGCAAACGGTTAAAGTCAGCAGCTTGCAGGTGACGCTTGATTTACCCGAGTCCAAAGCCACTGTAAAAGCCGCGAACGGATTGACCCCCACAGTCAAGGACGAGTTAAAAGCAGGTGAAAGTGTGGAGAGCATGCTGGTCATTTTGGTTCCAGCGGAGCATTTTGAGAAGAACAAGGATTTCAAGCTGTGGTTCGGTCCGTTGCTCAACCTGAAAGGCCAAGATGTATTGCAAGAGGAATGGCTCAATTTCAATATTTGGAAGAAATTATAGTCAAAAAAGCTTCTTGCCGCTCATGAAGATGAGGCAAGAAGCTTTTCATTTTTAATTAGGCACGAACATCTCCATGATACGTCTTGCAGCTTCTTGGTATCCGCCAGCGTTACGCAAGGAGTCCCCTACCTGCATCGCACGCTCTTTATAGGTGGATTCGTTCAACACTTGCAACAAAGCATCCTTCAAAGCTGTCGGTGTAAGCTCCCTTCTATCTAACATAATCCCCGCCCCTAACTCCTCCACCCGCTTCGCCACAATCGGTTGATCGGAGCTTAATGGAATCATGACGAGTGGTACATGAAAATAAAGAGCCTCACTCGTACTGTTCATGCCAGCATGTGTAATAAAAGCATCGGCTTGCTGGAGTACTTCCAGTTGCGGAACGTACGGCTCAACGATGAAGTTTGGTGGAATATAATCACCCAGCGACTCCAGTTCCGTGTCTCTTCCGCAAGATAGTACGAATTGAGCCGGAATATCTTGAAAGGCTACAAAGCACAGTTTGTACAATTCCACATCTTTGGTCAAAATACTACCCATGGAAATGTATACAACCTTATCGTGTGGAGATCGAAGCTTTTCAAACGGAAACGAAGGAATATCAGGACGCGAAGTAATCGAGGGTCCTGTAAAAATGTAGCTATCGTCCAGTTTGTCAGCATCTGGTTGGAATTCACGGCTGGTAAAGACAATCTTCATGTCCCCATACTGGCGGGTAATATCTTCAATGGCAGGTACGGTTACGTTGCATATACGAGCAATACTCTGTGCAGTCTGCGTCACTCGTTCATAAAGTGCATCCACATCTACAGCATCGCTTGCATCAAACACTTCTACAATCTGGCTGAGCGGTTCAGCAAATGCCAGGTTGGTTACGGAGCAGATCGTCGGGATTCCTAACTTCTCCCCTAAAATCGCCCCTCCCCACCCAAACAAGGAGTCAAAAATCAGGTAATCAAATGATTCGTTTTCTATCTGCGTAAGAATCTCGGGAATGCGGGGTTCAATAATGCCTCGCAGCATAAAATCAGTGAAATGAAGCGGGTGTTTGAATTGTGTTGGGTAAAAACCTAAATCACGAGATACTTGTTCATCCATTTGATAAGCGCGGAATTGCGCCCCAGTCTGGGCAAGCCTATCCCGATATTCTTCTGAGCACATATAGACGACTTCTTCTCCGTTGTCGACTAGCTGCTTCACTAATCCCACTGTAGGATTGACGTGACCATCTGCTGGAATCGTAACATACAGTACGCGTGCCACTACCTCCACCTCCAAAAGAATATTCAATTAGAAAATGTTTCCATTTCATTATAGGCTAGTTAGTTGGCGAAAATGGTTAAAATCCAAATATTTCATAATTTGTTCAATATTTTATATGAAGATGTTTAGTATTGTGCATAAACCCGTATATTCTAAGGATTTCAGGAAAAGGCTCGTACACCCGCGAGCTTTTTCTTGTTTTCATTTTGAAAGAAAACAAAAAAATCCCTCCAGCCATCATTTCTCCATGTGAAGGGATTTCCATCCATTTTATTTAATTTGGAAAGCCCCGAAGACCCGATGCCTACAAGGAGTTTAACTTCTTTACTTTTTTGAGATATTGAAAATATTCCTCTCGAAGCGGGTGCTTTTTACTCAACCACGGTTTACTATCTTCCCCTGTGTAGTGAATAATGGCTGGGTCTATTCGCAGGTTGCTTTTATAAAGATGTTTGGACTGATAATTCCACTTTGTGTCAAGCTGAAGCCAATTATCATGAAGAATCGCATTCATCGGATCTTGACTGGGATAACGTATAATACTTTGGTTCTTTTTCATGTAATCCATAATCTTCTTGGTGATGTTATGCTCTCTCCATTTTTTCAAATTCATGACTAATACTCCCGCATTAAAGTAATCACAGTCATCCGGAATAGCCAGGTCGGCATGTCTTAACTTGTTAAACCCTTGCCAAGAATCCATCACCGCTGCAAGGAAATATTCATCAACTTTTGTGTTCCATAATGGAGTGATGTCCTTTTTAATAACGATATCACTATCCAAATAAATCACTTTTTCAATCTCTTTGTCCACCAGGTCTGGAATAGAAATTCGATGATAAGTTTCCTGAGTAAGATGATCACGGACGAGGAATCCATCATATAGGGTCGGATCAATCGTTACATATTTGATTTGAGCATGGAATCGTTTCACAGTTTTCGTTAAGATGGATTTATTTTCCCTAGAGACTTGACTGTCAATAACGTGAACGATGACTGGGTTTTTAGAAACCTTATTTTCAAAAAGGGAATATAACATGACTGCGAGATGTATAGCAAAACCATCATTAACGGCTGTTACAATATGAATCGTGCCCACTATTCTCCCACCCCATATCCTTATTGAGCTATATATACACACTATTCATGGACAGCGTTGGTTTGTGTGATGAAAATACCTAATTATTTCTAGATGGGAGCACAATTCACAGCTGCAGACTTCCGCTGATGCGGCTTTTTTCTGTAATCGATCAGAAAACCGTTATACGACTAGAGCATGTTCCATCCATCCCCATAAAATATATAAGCACTGTGAGAACGGCTCGAATTCGGCAATGACCTTATCCAACAAGTAGTGGTATGGGGGTAATTTGTCCAAGCTCAAGACAGGGAACAAGAAAGTACCTATTTAAAAGGGTGATGAAATATGATCTCCTTTGTGGTTGGCAGAGGTATGGGCCATCTCGGTAGATGCATTAGCATAACGGAAAAATTGCAGCAACACCATCTTCCCATTCACGTGTTTGCCTTTCGGGAAACACATGACTATTTATCGAAAAACCTGCACAATGACGTCCAATTGAAAGCCTTTAAATCAAAAAAATTCGAGGATGGTAAGCAAACCACACTATTAATAAATGATTGGCGCTCCGATGTGCCTCGATTTCGCAGTGAGGGAAAAGTCGGTGGCAACACAAAGGTCGTGACCCTTTATCACAGTGACTTTATCATCGATAAAAATGATTCAGCTCCGATGCAGGAATATAAAAATCGCATCGTAGAAATCGCCAATCAATCCGATATCTTTCTGCACATGAATCTTATTCCGCCTAAGCAGACCCATCCGCAAATGAACTGCATCTATATCCCTATTCCTTTAATCACCAGGGAAATCAACCAGTCCCCGAAAGAAGTGCGACGCATATTAGGCCTTCAGCAGAACGAGTCGTTTATTCTGGTTCACATGGGTGGCGGACTCGCTAACCGTTATGAACAGATCGTGAAGTGGTATGATCAAATAAACTCGCTTGCCGGCCGCTATCGATTTGTTGTAGCTGGGCAATTGGCAGATGAAGATTACCCATTCGATGAAAGGATCATCAAAGCCCCTCTCATCCCAAATGGCAAAAATCTTGTACAGGCGGCCAGTCTGGTCATTAGCAAACCGGGCATGGGCATTTTAGGAGATTGCATCTCTACAGGAACCCCCTTGCTTTTCCTTCCGCCAGATGATGCGGAACGCGAGCAAAAAATAGATATGCTGCGAGAAATAGCTAACAGTGATACGGTATCGATCCAGGAACCAGAAGAGATTGTATCAAAGATCGAGCATGCGTTAGCAAATAAAGAGGGCATTCAAAAAAGATTTCGTCTCGTCCCTACCAACGGCGCTGAGGTCGCAAGTAAAATTATCGAAATGGCATACCGCATCCCGCTATCGAAACTGCCAAAAAAACAGGAAGATCTCTTGCGCTTGACGCCGTATAGCTCATTTGGAAATAAGGACTGATGACTTTGAAGCAAACAAGGAGGACTGTCTTAGGTAGAAGATCAATTTCTACTTAAGACAGTCCTCTTACTTTTGCTCATTCCCCTTCTATGCGCCGAGTATATTTTCGATTAGAATATATCAGTGCTGTTCTGCTGTCGGCGGAATGTCAAATTCTTTAACAGGTATATCCTGATCTCATTGGAGGCTTTTACTACTATCATGAACAATCAACAACATACCAACGTCAAAATCGTCACAGCCGATCCTAGCGCGATCGGTTTGTTCGGACTGGCTATCGTTACGTTCGTAGCTTCTTCGCAAAAGCTTGGACTGACGGAAGGTCTTGGACTCGTGATCCCTTGGGCAATCTTCCTCGGTGCATTTGCCCAACTTTACGCATCTATCCTCGATGCGAAGCACAACAACACATTCGGGACGACCGCTTTTGGAGCGTATGCGTTCTTCTGGTTCGCGACCGCAAGCAGCTGGCTTGTGAAGCTCGGCGTATTCGGTGAGACACTCGCTGCAAATGCTGACGGCGCACAGCTCGGCTTTGCCTTCGCTGGATATCTCATCTTCTCCATTTTGATGACGATTGGATCGATGGAGACTCATAAAGTATTATTCTTTATCTTCGTACTGATCGACGTCCTGTTCGTGGGTCTGACTTTTGATGCTTTCGGGATTGCTTCTGGCGTATTCAAACCAATGGCTGCTTATGCTGAGATGGGTATCGCTCTTCTCTCCTTCTACGGTGCAGGGGCAGCAGTGCTAAATAATCACTTTGGCAGAGTATTCCTTCCTGTCGGTCGTCCGTTTGGGATTTTTAAAGATCGTTCTTAGTTTGGTAGCCGCTCTTTTCGCTGATCTGCGAGGGGGCGGCTTTTTCTATTCGTTGAAACCAAGCTTGAAGCGTAACATATCCGTTCCGTCTACAATATGATGTGCCTAGAACAATCTAAAGAGGTGAGCCGATGGCAGTCGTAAAAGCCAGGAACAGTGATATTGACATGTTGGCAAGGTTGCTTCGAGCCGAAGCTGTGGGTGAGGGCGAAATGGGGATGCTCCTTGTTGGAAATGTTGGCATTAACCGAATAAGAGCGAATTGCTCCGATTTTAAAGGAATCCGGACCATTCCTCAAATGATCAACCAGCCGCATGCGTTTGAAGCTCTGCAACATGGTATGTACTACCAAAGGTCTAGAGATAGAGAACGCCGTCTGGCACGACGGGCTGTGAATGGGGAGCGGCATTGGCCGGGCAAATTCTCCCTCTGGTATTTTCGTCCGGGAACGGCGCAAAACCCCCTGCCTTGTCCGCCGACCTGGTATAATCAGCCGCACGTAGGACGATACAAGCTTCATTGTTTTTATGAGCCAACCGCGAAAGAATGTGAAAATGTATACAATACTTTTTAATGTTCTAGACGAAAACAGCACAGGAATTACACTGCCCCAAGCGAAAAAAGGGGCAGTTTTTTTTGAAAAGCTGGTGCGGTAATGTGATAAAGCAGTATTCGCTAAGTGTAATATGATTCCAACTTCTGGTTAAATCTAAAGATTATTTCCGAAACTACCGATATAGTTAGTATTCCGGAAAATATTTACTGTGAGCATATCTAATTGAAGTTATGCTTACATCTTAAAGGAGGATACCTTATGAAGATTCGAAATCATACTAGAGTTTTAAAATTAATCGCTGGTTTATCTGTTATTTTCGCTACTGTAAATTATCCAGTTATCTCTTTTGCCGAAACAGATGATTCTAGTTTAGTCAGTGAAACTAGCAACGCTGATGACATTAATACCGGTATAGCAGACTTAGACTATGATAATGACGAAGTTTTAGCAGTTAGTGGTGATGAGATAGATAGTTTTGTTCCAAAAGAAGGAATCAATCCAAAAAGTAAGTTTATAGTCATAGAACGTAAGAAAAAGTCACTTGCAACATCTCCAGTCGATATTTCCATTATTGATTCTATGACTAATCGCACTTACCCAGGAGCATTACAACTTGCAAATCAAGCCTTTACAGAAAATAAACCTAGTGTATTACTGGTACCAAGAAAACCTTTGACTATTAGTATTGATTTACCGGGTTTGAAAAAGGAAAATTCAATTACTGTGGATAATCCAACATACGGTAATGTGTCTGGAGCAGTAGATGAGCTTGTATCTAAATGGAGCGATGAGTATTCATCAACACATACTTTACCTGCGCGATTGCAGTATGCAGAATCAATGGTTTATAGCAAATCTCAAATTGGAAGTGCTCTGAATGTTAACGCTAAATATCTTGATTCTACATTAGGAATTGACTTTAATGCGATTTCTAGTGGAGAGAAAAAAGTGATGGTGGCGGCATATAAACAAATATTTTATACGGTAAGTGCGGAACTGCCTAACGATCCATCAGATCTTTTTGATGATAGTGTTACTTTTAAGGATTTAAAACGCAAAGGGGTAAGTGATCAATCCCCACCTGTTATGGTATCAAATGTAGCTTATGGTAGAACCATTTATGTGAAATTAGAAACAACCTCTAAGAGCAAAGACGTAAAAGCAGCATTTAAAGCCCTGCTTCAGAATACTGCCAATGTAGAAACGAATGCCGAGTACAAGGATATTTATGAAGACAGTTCCTTTACAGCTGTAGTATTAGGCGGAGATTCACAAGAGCATAACAAGGTTGTTACAAAAGACTTTAGTGAAATCCGTAATATCATTAAAGATAATGCGGAATTTAGCCTAAAGAACCCAGCATATCCAATTTCATATACAAGTGTTTTCTTAAAAGATAATGCAATTGCTGCCGTTCATAACAATACAGATTATATTGAGACTACAGCTACAGAATATTCGAAAGGTAAAATATCGCTTGGTCATTATGGCTGGTATGTCGCTCAATTCGATGTATCCTGGGATGAAGTCTCCTATGATAAAAATGGTGAAGAAGTACTCACACATAAAACGTGGGAAGGAAGCAACCAAGACAGAACAGCTCCTTTCAATACAGTCATTCCTCTGCCACCTAATGCAAAAAATATAAGGATTTTTGCGAAAGAATGTACCGGCCTTGCTTGGGAGTGGTGGAGAACCGTTATTGATGAATACAATGTTCCATTATCTAGTGAAATTAAAGTTGAAATTGGAGGAACGACATTAAACCCAACAGGTGATATTACATTTAATTAGTTGTAAAAATAAACGGCTGAAATCCTTTTTATCAAGGACTTCAGCCGTTTCTCTTTTTCTTATTCCTCATTCAAATGAACAGCCGACGACCTGAATCGAATAAGGTCTTCGGTAGAAACTTCCTGACATATTTATTGTCACAATGTACTAAGCCGTAGTTCATAAAAATACTGCACAATTGGATGCTTTAGCTTCATCTTCTCGGCCATGTTTAAAATTCGCTTTTTTCCAACCCGTCTGTCCACCAAAGCTAGAATATTCAACAAGATATCATTGCTCTCTATGCTTTCTTCTATAGAAGTAGATAAAAACGTATTAGCTACAACAATAAAATTTGATTTGCTTAATGAAGCCTGTGCTGACAAAAGCTCCTTTGCATTTTCTGATATTTTTCTATTTCTTGCAATTACTTTTAGACGATCCTCCGGAATGCCCTTGGTATCCTTTCTGACCGCTTCAATTTCTTCATCGCTGATAGGAATTTGGATATCTGCATCATTCTTAATTTCCTGCTCCGTCTGATACCATTTGATTGAGCTAGTTATATCACTCATATTCAGTACGTTCTTTTTATCTACGGCAATATAACAAATTCCTGATTTATCAGGTAAATAACGGTAACCAGGTGCACGGTATTCGACCCTTCCATATAACGCAGGACAGAGAAAGCTCTCCAGTTGTTTCTTCAATTTGCTCCAGGACATGTATCCTCCTATGTTTTCAAGGCCTACTACCAGTATTTGCGGAGTTAGGCCGAAAAATAAGGGAAAACCAACTCCAAAATGTTTCCCCATCTTGTTTCCATTAAGATTACTTTCTCTATTAGAAGCAACAAGGTTTCATATATAGCCTAAGATAAAAAAGAGGGCTTTTCCACCCCTCTTTGCATTTCCGCTAATTATAGTGCGTCTTCAGGATGAATCGGACGACTAATGCATGACTCCCAAAAAGCTGGGACTAAGCTCTCAGCTTTTTTCTGTAAGTTGGAGACGTTTAACAGACAAAAAAGCAGAGGAAGTCCCTCTGCTACGCCAATACGTATCTACTATTTGTTCTTATTCTCTAACAGTGCCACACTCTCCACATGTGTCGAGTATCCAGTGAGAATAAATATGATGTATTCCCCACCCAATCTATAAGTAAGTCACATATCATCTCAATTCACTACTCCTCCTAAAAAGAACTCCCTTGTCCACAAAATAATTCATTATTTCGAAACGAACAGGGAGGGTAACAGTTGCATCATTTCATTCACATGCGCTGATTCTCCAAACATGAGATGCTTGTTCCAATCTTCCGTGCCAAGTTCCCTATCACCCATTTTGATAAAGCACAAACCTCTCCGATAGTAAATATCTTGTTCGTCTGCATCAGAAAACGCTAAAGCCTCTGTATAATCGGAAATGGATAATTGCCACTCCCCCTGTGCTTCATAGACCCATGCACGGTTGTAAAGGACGGTTGCATTTTTCTCTAGTGCAATAGCTTCAGTTAGATCAGCTATGGCCCTGTCATACTCCCCCATCTCATAGTACAGGACAGCCCTATTTGTCCAAGCGGCCATCATTTCCCTATCCTTGTTTAGGGCAGCGGTAAACGTTTTTAGTGCTTGATCATTATTGCCATCCGACATTTCAATTAAACCTAGTGTACACAGGAGCCGCGCATGATCAGGCTCTATTTCTAAACCGAATTCAGCATCTTTTCGGGCCATTTCGAATTTCTCCACTTGATACAATAATGTAGCTCTGTTAAGTAATCCATCAAGATTTTCGGGGTCTATATCAAGCAAGTAGTCATAGTCCGCCATTGCTTTCTCCACATCTCCAAGACGATTGAAGGCAGTAGCTCGATTGAAATAAACCTCTGGAAACGGAGGACTAAGCTTTATCGCTTGGTTATAATCTTCAAGGGCTTCATCCAGTCGCCCCATTCGGCTATAAAGGTTTCCACGATCAAAGTAATATTCTGGATAATTGGAATCAATCTGTATCACTTGGCTAAATGTTTCAGCTGCTTCTTCAAACCTTTTTAAAGCTACGTAAATCAGCCCTTTATTATGAAGCAACACCGAGCGATGCAACATATGTTCATCAGGAGCAAGAACCTCATTTAACCTTTGCCATCCTTCCGTAACCAATCGAAGCGCTTCTTCAGGATTATCCATATGTAACTCTACTAAAGCCAATCCATTTTGGTTAAATACTTGTTGAAATGAACGTTCTTTTTCATCTTCAATCAATTCTGCCAAATCAATGGCTTTTTGTATCCATTCTTTCGCCTTCTCGTGTTCTCGTTCTCGGTGATGCCTTGTATAGTACATCGAAAATCCATATGAAATTTGCATATGAACTCTAAAATCATCAGTGTTTGCGTACACTTCTCCTAAAAGCGTCGGTATATCATCAGTTTCACCCAATGCAGCCAGAGACGTAGCCATTTTCATTGTAAAATACCGGCTATTATCAAATTCGCTGCTCCAATTCGTCAGTTTCCGGCCACGTAGGCTCATATCGATAGTCGCATCGTAAAAACCCATGTTAATGCTATAACTAACTGCTTTAAACAACGCTTCGCTTGCTGATTTCTCAGAAGTACCGCGCTCCAGATGAAACGGAATGGCGCCTAAGTGCAGTGACCACTGCTCTTCTTTTATAAGAGATTCTGCCCTCTCTTCGTGAAGGCTCTGACGAATTTCAATAGGAGTTGCTTCATAGGCGAGCAATTCCTGCTCACAATCTGATGTGCAGTCAGAAAATATGTATCGTTTCGTTAGCTCAAGTCGCTGTTCGTCAGATAGATTTACTATCCCCATATCTTGTTCGATGTCAGAAAGAATAGGAGTAGGCTCCGTATACGTTTGTAACGCCTTTTTCAGGGCTTCATTTTCCGCTATTTCACTTGAACTTACGATCACCTGAATCAGGTCAGACTTCGCACGACGCAGAAGTGTACTTATAAATTCTGCATCAAGTTGATCACAGGCCTGCACATTTTCAAAAACCAGGGTCAATTTTCCCATTCGTTCCCGATTCGCTAATGCCAATAAAAGATCGATCAAACCATTCGACATGCGAAGTGTACGCAATTTCGAATAATAACGTGTTCTCTCTTTCGGAATAGCAAGAGAGGTAAGTGTTTCTACACTAACAGGAATGACTGCTTTCAGTTCTGGTGCTATGGATAAGATCTCGATGCAGTGTGATAAAATCAGGTCTGGCCATTTCGAATAAGCCTCTGGAATAATCTGGCGCAGAAGGTCACCAGTACCTGTATAGGGACCTCTAAGATTGCAATGACAATTGCTGACATAACATGTGGAGTATTGCTCTTCGAAGTACTTCTTTTCTCGGTCGCTGCGTCGAGATCCAATCAGCCATTGGTGTGTAATCGATTGTTTCATTTCGACTCATCCCCTCTGTTCCATTGATAAATTCCGAGTTTCCCTTTTGTTTCTACGCTCTTTTAGGTATAGATAAAATACAATTCCATACTGGACTCCCGTTATAGACAAGAAAACAACGGAATCCCAGAATTTCATGTCTTCTCCTGTAAATATGGAGAGAAAAATATTCGTTAAAAGTTGAATAGCGACCGGAATCATATAGAGTATTATTCCTGTCATCATCATCCAGCCAGTTGCGTAAAAAAAGCTGTACCATCTCGCTACCTGATGATCCCGTTCCGTATACTTGGACATATCGACCATCTTGTTCTTTTTTCCAATTAGTCCATACCATATATTTTTCAAATAGGAACGTGTAGCCTCCTGAAGATTTACACACCCCAACATCGTAATCATTAAATAATAGATATCTGTTTGAAGATGAAAATAAAATTGCCAGAAGAAACGCAAAAGTGTTGTAAATGCTAGTCCCATACAATATGCAGCTATGATTGTCTTCTCACCTGTATTTATCCAAATTGCACCAGCAACGATCACCAATAAGGAATACCACAAAATATCACCGAACATTCCAACTAAAAATGGAAGAATACGCTTTCGTTTTGGAAATCCCCAAATACCTGGCATGGAAGAAGTGAAGACCAAAAAGTACATTCTTCTGCCTATACTTAGTTCTGACGGGATACCCAGTCTTCTTCCGGCAAGCATGTGCATCCATTCATGAAACAAGATCCCTGGAATCTGACCGATCGTCATGCCAAGAAAAATCGCCATGGCGTATTCGGAAAATAAGATGCTTTGTCGACCCGGACGAATCTGTGGATATTGGTATAACAACCACAAGGCACAGGCTATGATGGCACCATAAATCAGCCAACCAAGTGGAGAAAAAGCTAGCTTACCCAACCATTGCCCCGATACTTTCTGCGCTTTCGTTTCCTTTTCCTCAACATCACAAATAAATGTCAGGTCACGTAATGTCTGCAAAAAATCATCCATGTCCACTTCATCGTGATAGGTATCTTGATACCAGGAGTGCGCTTCGGCAACACCCATGCCCTCTTGCAGTTTTCGTACAAGTGCTGCTCCATCCTCAGGAAAAACAGCAAACGTATCCGTCCCAAACCGCCCAATCAGGACTCCTTGCTTATCCTCCAGAAATGTTAACGGGTGCAATTGGATCATGCGATTTTCGTTCATGACTTTCCTCCCGGACGTTGTCATGCTATCTTCATAATTGAAAAAGAGGGGCAAATGCCCCACTTTTCCATGTTACTAAAAAATCTTTATGCTTCCATGCAAGTGCAGTCGTACATTGTGTTAGCTACTGAAGTCAATTTTACAGGCTCGGTTTTTTGCACAGTAATTTTTTTCATAATAATGCCTCCGATAAATTGTTATTTATACCATATTCGCGAATGTATGGTATATACTGGTAATGATAGCTTGATATTTTCTGATTGTCAACAATCTTTTGATTTTTTTGAAAATAAAATATTTTCTGGAAAAACGAAAGAAAACGAAGGTAGCTTTCATCTGCCACGAATTTTTCTATTTTTGCGATTCCATTTATTTTAATGCTTTTCCAATCTCCCACATTACTCCACCCTTTATATCTTAAGAGTCTTATCGCTTCCATTATGAATCAAATTTATTACGAAATAACCCTTCCACATTTAGGAAGGGTCTAGACACCAATGCATCTTGCTTTAATTTTTCCGTACTAACAGTGTACAGCACTCCACATGTGACGAGTAGACAGTAGGGGTGGTAGCCCCGCAGCGTGAATACAGTGTTATGCGCCGTTACTGTCTTCGAAGCATCACCTAAAAACCTTTGATCAAGATTCCAACTCTATTTTTTACTTTGGTATAAAAACTCAACTTCACCATCTAGCAAATATCGATATTCAAATAATTGCATTGTTCTTTCCCTAATTCTCTCCCGTATAACCGTGCCTAGGCTTACCGATCCTTGTGATCCAAGGTAACCATTATTAATAAATGTCTTCTCTACAAATTTTGTTTCCCTTAAGTGATACTGTAACCATTCTTTCTGCGATTCAATTAGTGCTTCTCTTGGTTCTCTATCCAACTTAGAAAGAAGCTTTTTATATATTTGATTCAACTCTTTATCCCAAATCTCTGTATATTTGCTTTCCAAAGCCCCCCATCCCAATGTTGTAACAATCTCTTTGGAATTTTGAAATTCATTAAATTCCACTTCATAATCATGATCTATAGGATTTCGAAGCATTTCATCATAAAATTCTCCAGTCAAATCATAGTTCCCAATGTTCATGGATAACACTTCATTGTTAGAAGGAGCTGATCGACCTTCAGTTATTTCTTTCGATTCTGTTCCATTACCTGTACTCTCTACATCAGGAGGCAGTTCAGAATTCATTATTGATTTAGTTTCGCTGTTCAAAGTAGTCGATTGACTAATATTTTGACAAGATGAAAACATTATCGTAATAAAAAGTAATAAGAGTATCTTACCTTTCATAAATTATCTCCTTAACTATTATCTTTACTATTTACCGGTAATGGCGCATAACGTCTTATTCACGAACTTCGTAAATAATCCCATATGTAGGGTATTCTCGAAAACTTTTGAACTCTCCTGCCCGTAACTTTAAGAAAGGCACCATTGTAGTTGGACTCACAAAATGTCAAAATAAAAAGCACCCTGATTCTTATTTTCATCAAGGTACAAAAGGAACTCATTTCTCTGTAAAAGGATTATGTCATCTACTCAATTTCCGGGGTCAGCCACGTTCTGTTTTACTTCAAATATATGCGGCTTATTACCGTAGGTCACATCCGTAGGCATCAAATTAACACACACAACCAATGACAACGATAATACCATCAAAGCCATTACTTTTTTCATCTGGGGCACACACTCCCTATTTACCAAAATTTCACAATAACCCGAGGAGGGCTTTTTTACGTTATCAGTCAATTTTAGAGTCGCCTGTTCCTTCGCTTCATACAGTACAACGTTCATATTGAATCAAATTCCAGATTATTTTTCCAAATCGTAATCCCACTATCCATTATCATACTTGATTTTGAAAGATAAGGTTTCTCCATCTTCTCTACTGAACACGAAATACCCTTCTTTTAAGGGACAGCCGAGATACGTATAATGACCCTGTTTTTTAATGGTGTGCGCCCAGCAGGATGACCTACACAAAGATGGTAATACAAACGGGAGTAATGGTTGCCAGATAGCAAGTTCACTCTTTTGGAGAATTAGAAATCGAATAAATACTTACAGTTTCAAAATAAAAATTCTTCATCTCATCCTCTTGTATACTTGGTTTAAGTTGTTTAAACCAATCTGCTTCTAAATCTTCATCATTAAGTACGTTTCCTCTCCAAAGGGACAATCCCAATTGCGGAAAGGTATATGAGTAGCTTAATGAAGCATCTTCATTTCTATCGAACGGTGAAATCTTATCTAGTATTTCTACGAGCTTGCTTGCTTTCGTATTAAACACATCAATACCTCTAAACAAACAATAGTAATAGTCTTTCAATGAATTGGAGATATGAATGTGGGACACTTTTCCATCTGCGTCATATTCGCATTGAACATCTTCATAAAAATGCCCTTCAATAGAATCATTCTTACTCAACTGAACATATCTCTCGACATCTTCTTTAGTCATTCCAAGCTTAATTACATCTATTGAGTGTCCTTCCTCAATAATTAAATTTTTCATATTATCCCCCTAGTATCTTGGTAATGGAAAATCTGAACACAACCTTAAACTATTAGAAGAGTAAGGCTGTGTTCAGATTAATGTTACTTTTATGTTACTTTACACCCCAGAATTGCAGTGCCAAGTAGGATGCCGCAACAATATAATCGTTATACTTATCTGCTAAGTTATTATATTTCCCTTCGGGGTCATTTACTCCTTTTAAACCGTTGACTTCAAATTTAAGTAAGCCCATATAATCTTTGTCATTCATATAACTCACTTCTAACTCTCTAAATCTTTGAGAAGAACTGTAATTTCCCCAGTTAGGCGTTTTTACATGGTCATCTGTGAACGCCCATCAAAAAGTTGACCATTTTTGGGGCAAACGCTCATCTCCGAGTTGATCACCTGCGTTAACCCCCCTTGCTACGTAAGTCCTTGACTCTCCTCGGCTCAGTAAAAAAATAGCTAATAGGTGTGAAAATGATGATGTGTGTTCAGCCTGTCAGGTGGGTAACTTTTTGTTGAGCAATGTGGTCAACAATTTAGCGAGCGTTCACAGAGACTGCTGCAAAAATCGTGGTTTTCGAAAAACCAATGATTTTAGGGGGACAAATATATGTCTCCCTAAACGTGAAACGAGCCTTAGAAGCGAATCTAGGCTCGTTTTTCACTGACTGTTTAGGTGTTCTAAAAAAAGTGGACTTTTGCAGGATATTTTAGCATCCCATTGATAGTTAAAAAAGGAAGTATTGAAAAATAACAAACGCATTCACGCCTATATGCGTAAACAAAGCTGTTTGGAATTTTCCTGTCATGCCTTTTTCTTGTCTATAGTCTAAAAATAGAGAGATAGCGGAAAAAGATAGTAGAAGCGCTATCAATGCTACCTCCATTGTATTCACAAATGTGTTATTCCTTATTGCAACCATCAACGCAACTCCTAAGATGCCATGAATAATGAAACGGATAAGTAAGAACATTGTTTTCCTCCCCTTCACTAAATCAATAAATAATCGGATGGCAATATCTTACACACCCATCCGATTATTTTCGATTTTAAAACATTATGCTGGATATATTTTTATAGTATGAAAATTTGATGGGTTAGTTCCATGAAATGCATCAAGGTATATTCCATTACCTTCATTGGTTCTGTTAATCTTTGCCAATGCAAGAACCCCAAAACCGACAATAATACCAGCAGCCCATCCAGGTACACCAAGATATGTTAAAACACCAGCAGTTATCGTTCCACTAGCCCCAACTTCCATCGCACGACGTCTAATATCTTCACATAGTTCGTCAGAGAAGTAGATCCGGTAACCCCACCAAAACAATTCATAATCCCAATATTCACTAGTGTCAATTGCAGCTAAAGATTGTTTTTTTACATCTTCACTTAAAACTAAGGTATTACCTTTTATTTTTAAGTCTTTTCCGTGTTGGTCAACGGTAAAATTTGCTTGTTTGATAAGAGCTTCTGCCTTTCCTAATTCCTCTCTATTCAAATTTTCCTTTGCTTTAGCTGATAGTGAAAATTTCTTCGTTTTGGAGTCGATTTTTACATATTTATCGACCTTTTTGATAAAGGCTTCTTCAACTTCTTGGAAAGACACATTTGCATTTTGCTCAGCTGCAAAACCCGCCACCGGCACTGAAGTCATGATTAATAGCGCACTCATTGAAACACAAATCGATTTAGTTACCTTTTTCATTATACGTCACTTCTTGATAATTTTGGAATTTTTTCCTGAAATTAAATTACCGCTAATCCCATTATTTAACAAATGGTTTTGCATAAATGGTAGTAAATGGAACCTCAATTGAGAATAAGCTGATTGAATTGAAAAATTGCTTGGATTAAAGCACCCAGTGATGGTCAGAAATCATCTCAATGCGTCGCGCGCTGGCTGTCGAGGCTACGAATTTATTAATCAGTGCCAATCTATGAGAAAATCCGCGATCCCGAGGGGAGGGATTTTCTTCATTTCAAATACCTATCCATGTAATCCGAAGTATAAATAAACTGAGTTCCCCCTGCGATCATGTACTTGTTCAGAGAAAATAAAGTATTAGACTACTGTTGTTGATTTGGTGCTATTACTGTCTAAAAAAGCTCTTTACCTAAGAAAAATAGGTATTAGACTATTCAATCCTTCCATTCAAAAAGGCCAGTCAAAACACAAAATAAAGTGTTAGACTGGCCTGGTTTATTGAGCTATCGATACCCGATAGCGCCTTGTTCTAGAGTTAGAGCTGCGCAAGCAGTCTTCGGCATATTTAAATAAATCAACAAAGCTTATGACTGAGACAAAATTCCTTTAACAAACAATGAGACACTGTACTTATAGAACTCTTCCCCGGTGACGAGTTGAGACTGATATTGTCGGTGAATTAGCTCGCTCATCTGAAATCCGTAGCACATCGAGAGAAAAGACATGGCGGCAAGACGTTCATCCTGTTTGGCTATAACTTTTTTCTTCTGTAGGCGCTCAAAATATTCAACCAGCAAAGAGTGCAGCTTCACTGGCGGATCGGCCAGCACTCTGTCCAATTCGGGAAGCATTCCTTTTTCGCGGATGCAAATCAAAATGATATCCTCATTTTTATGGAAAAACAAACGGTACTGCCGGCTTACATTCAGCAGATCGACTTCCGGATTATCGGTTGCGTCCTCTTTTAACAGCTTCTCAAATTGCGGGAAATCCGAGTGGCTTTCAATGATGGCTTCCAGTATGCCTTGCTTGCTTCCAAATTGCCGAAAAATCGTAGATTCATTGACATTAGCTTCCGCTGCAATGGCTCTGGTGCTTACTCCCCGATAGCCCTTCCTTTTGATGAGTCCTGTAGCGGCTTCAATGATTCTGTCTGAAGTATGCATTGTATTTCTCCTTTTGCATATGTTAAACCTATTCTACTACAAGTTTTGCATTTTCAGCAGGATCGGGTTTCATCATTTTCATAAACGTTTATTTAAGGTAAATCGCTTCTTTTTTCCCAGCGGCTTGGTTCCGTAATTTTTACATGATCAGGCACCAATTGCGTGAGTGTACCTAATTTCCCGAATGTAATCTGGATTCGATCAGAGGGCAACAACCATTGTTCAGTCTCGATTGCGCAGCAATCCGGTATCGTCCCCATTCCTATAATCGTGCCCGGGACCGGCGTGAAAACTTTGAGAACCTCCTCCATCACTTTTGCAGGGTGTGCAGAATACTCGGATGTGCTTCCCTTCCAGTGCAGTCTCTCTCCGATGCGTACATCCACATCCAGTCCCAGCGGGTTGTCAATTTCATCCGGCGTAACCAGAAATGGTCCTATTCCTTTGCTACGATCAAAATCTTTGCAGCGCGTCGGTCCGGTTAGTGCTTGGAAATCCGGCCACTGCACATCACGGACTGTATTGTCGTTAAAAATAACATAACCTGCAATGCAATTCCCCTTCCCTGTAACAAAGGCCAGCTCCGGTTCGATATCCAGGTAGGAAGAATACGAAGGCCAATGAATCGTATCCCCATCACCAATTAATGCATTATGGTTACACTTGTAATAACTGAAGATTACTTTATTCGGATCTCCCTGAAATTTTTCGGTAATTTTTTGTTTAAGCTCTTCTCTTTCCGGTCCTGTATATTCTCTTTGCAGCAGATTTACGCCAGCATTTCTCAGATGTCTTGGCGTCAGCCCGAAATCGATAAGCGCAGCCGGATTCGGAACCGGCGGGAGCAGTTTTACCGCTGTAATCGGGCAGATTTCATTTTCACTGAATTGATGCGACTGTTCGATAGCATATTGCATCAATTCCTTAGCGGCATCATAACTTGCTGGCAAATAATGAAGATAGCTTTCCATACTTTCAAGACTGTCAAAGAATGTTCCCTGCTTTTTCATGATTGCATAAAAAGACACAACAAATTCCTCGTTAATTACAAGCCCAAACAAAGGTTCCTGGGATGTCTTCGTTTGAAAGGTTACTAGCTTCATGTTGCAGCGCCTCCATCCATGTAATGTGATGTTGTTCTATCACTATCATAAAGCACTGAGTGAATGCACGCAAGCGCACGCTTGCATTTCTGTTTTCCATTCTCTATAATACAGACATAGTTCGTATGCCTTCCCCCAAAACATAGACGCAAAGGAGAATCTTCATGAAGTATGGACGTATTATCCAAAAACCTCGCGTGAAATTTTTTGAAGTTGCAGATGGCGTCTTCGCCGGTATTTCGCCATATCGCGGCATCAGTTGGGCCAATGCCGGGTTCATCAACAAGGGTGAAGGGCTGGTGTATGACACGTTCTTCGATTTGTTCCATGCGCGGGAAATGCGGGAGGCTTTTACGGAAGTAAGCAACGGTGGCTCTCCCGCATATGTGGTTAACTCGCACTATAACAGCGACCATGCCTGGGGAAACAAAGTGTTTAAAGATTCTTGTATTATTATGCACAAGGAAGCGTCCAGAGAGCGTTTCACCGAAAATATCGCCTGGATGGATAGCGTCATCAGAAGAGGAAAGGATTCACCGGAATCGACTTCGGGCGAGAGGTTTTTTGCAGCGGAATTTGAAGGATTCGACCTGGAAGGCGTAGAATGGGTGCTCCCGAATATTGAGATAAAGGACGATATCAACATCCGTCTTGGCGATACAGAAGTTATGATTTACAACGTAGCTCCGGCCCACTCTGACAGTGACTTGCTGCTGTGGATGCCAAAAGAAAAAGTGCTGTTCGCTGGCGATGTCGTGTTTAACGGTTGTACGGCATACAGCGAAGAGGGAACCCTCAATTGGGTTAAAGTGCTTGATCGCATTATTGATGAAATTAAACCCGAAATCGTTGTTCCAGGACATGGTGCCATCTGCGGCGTGAACTTCGTGAAGGAGCAGAGAGACTACCTCCTGAACCTGATAAGTGAGTTCAACAAGCATTACAATGACGAAATTGATTCCTTGTCCCTGACAAAGCAAATTGATATTTCCCGCTTCCTTCATTGGATTCAGCCAGAACGCTTGTATGTTACAGTGGATATTCTATTGAAAAGCAAACGAGGGTTACCACCCCTTCCACTTTGGAACGAGGTGCCTGCTCAGCTGGAAAACATGAAAGTTTTTTTGGCCGGAAAATATGGCGATCAGATCAAACAATGGGACCCTATGAGTGTTTGGCAAGAATAGCAATTTGAAGCTAGCGTACGAAAAAACAAAAAACGGTCCTGTCGCAAATAATGCGAACAGCGGCCGTTTTTTGAATTGTTCCACGGAATTAAAATCGGCGCCTTAGAACCGACAATGTAGAAAAATGGAAATGAACTTATTAGTAGAACTCTTCTAAAACGATATAACCAAATTTGATGTTTAGTGTATTTCTCTTCTTTATTGTGATTCCAAGACTTTTGGCGGTAGCCACCATCACTAAACTGTCCGTTAGTTGAATAACTGGCGCCAGTCTAACACTTTATTTCTCAGTCTAGTACTTTATTTTTCGGTCTAGTACTTTATTTTACAGTCTACAACTTTATTTGTACGGAACAGTACTGTTTCAGCTTCTCGCGAAACAAGCCAACTCAACAACAAACGCTTGGGTACTCCCTAATGACCGATTCCGTTTCGCTCTTCCATGAAATATCGGATTCCGGAAGTCGAGATTATCCGCAATCTGTATCAAGGTTCCATACATGCCCCGGGAATGAGTCGATGCCACTCGCGGCAGCTCCACGTGCGTTTCCCTCCTGATCTCAATTCAAAATCGCCCGAAAATTAAACATCATTCAGTACACTGCACACTGAGAGACCACTACGCTGTCACGAGAGGATATGTAGCGTTGCATAACGCCATTAACAATGGATGTGACGTCAGCGCGCTTTATCGTCCCATCAAGAGCTGCTCTGACAAGTTTCTGATCGTCTAAGTTTACTATCCGTCCTGTCCCTGTCTCTTCGGCCTGTAGACGTCCACGGCTGACTGAAACTACTTGAGAGTAGCACGCCAAATACTGCCAGCAGCTAAGAGACATATCCTAAACCATTCTTGTTCGAAATCCTCTTCCTTTCGAATAATAGGTCTCCAGAGACGCATACCAATTTGCGGAAATATATACAGTCCCCTCAGTTCCCAGTGATCTCGGTCATATGGGGATATTTTATGAATCTCTTCGACCAATTTTTCTACCTTGATATTAAAAACATCCAACCCTTTAAATGAGCACGTATAACAATTTTCTGTATCAGAGGTAACTTCTATAAAATTTGCTTTTCCCGTTGGCATTGTACTCTATATGAAAGTAGGGGGCAGATTCAATCTGTTTAGAGTAAGATTGAATGAATGCTTCCACATCTTCCTTACAACTATACAACTAGAGAAGTCCCTCTGAAACGCTGATGTATCATGAGTTTCGATATTAAAAATGGGGTGTCTCTCAGTCGGAAAAATCGACTTTTGAAACAGCCCCTTCTTTATTTCCACTTACCAAGTCCAAAACTCTGTTCCTTGTGCAATTATTAATCTTTCTAACCAAGTTTCAAAAGTTATATTTAAGTAATAACCTTCTGAGGTTGAAACATCCTCATGATTAAAACACACTAAATAGTTATTCTGACGGAGTCAATAAAAATGTAATCACCATTGTTAATCGAGACAGGATACCAATGCACAGGCATATAATCGAGATGATTGTCCTTAATTTCATCTAGACTCAGTAACTCATATCCTCCACCATATCTTACACTCTTGAACAGCCATGCTCCATTATGGATTAGAAGAATGGATCGGCTACACTAAGTTAGACAGAAAAAATAAGGGCGAGTAGAATAAAGAGAAACGAAGGAGTGGTTCTACTATGCCAAAACAAAGACGTAGATTTACAGCAGAGTTTAAACAACAAATGGTACGAAGAAAATGAGCTTATCGCCTTACGGAAATGTGACAGTATTCGCTAAGTAATTTACGCAACAGAGGCACCACTTCGTACTTAGAATGAAGATAGGACTCAGACAAGTCAAAATAAAAAGCACCCTGATTATTTTAATCAAGGTACAAAAGGAGTTCACTTTTCTATAGGAATATGGCACCTAATTAATGCCCGGGGTCAGCAACGTTCTGCTTTACTTTAAATATATGTGCCGTATTAGTGTTAGTCACGTCTGTAGGTAGCCAATTGACACACACAGCCATGGACAAAGATAATACTAGCAAAGTCATTACCTTTTTCATCTGGGCACCTCCTTATTTTCCAAAATTACCTGCGGTGGCATCCTTTTCATTTCAGCAAGTATTGTAGATATTTGTGTAGATAAAATGAATAAAAAGCACCTAACCAATAGTTGTCAAAGTGCATCTGTCAACACAAGAGTAAAGCTTCTAACTTTTACCACCCTGGGTCAGTGCCGTAGGAAACTATTATAAAATGGTTTGGAATAGCTTGTACCTCGGTTGCTTGAATAGTTTGAGGCATAGCAACTAAGAACACCGTCATTAATATCTGCAAGAGAAGCTTGTTCATCACTTTCCCCTCCTAAGTTATCTGGATATTATAAGCTCATTATACACTTTTTGGATTTTGTTTATTACGAAATAGTCCATCTCTTTCTTGTTTTTTGTGTAATAATTTAAAATTTGATTTACACATTCATATCCTTTTTCATGAGCGCTAACTTTAGCGTACTCTAAGGTAGCTTTTAAATAACTATCTACCGCATCTCTAATTAGACCGAGACGCATTTTATAGTCTCCTTTTAACCTAAAGTAATAGGCTAATTCTGTTTTCTTGAATGGAGTTCGTATATTTACATTGTTCATCTGACCTTCATACTTTAGAAGATTTTCTATGGAATGAACATCATTGCTTTTTAGGTATAACTCAAATAATTCATTAACAATGTGAATGATATTATTGCCCGTAGCCTCTGAAAGACAAGCTTGTAGCTGAGTGATAGCTAAGTTAAGATTGCCCTTCTTCCCATTAATAGCCCCTTCCATTACTTTTACTGTTTCAGTTACGTGTGGGTATGAATAATGACTAAACAGTTCAAGGTATTTTTCTGACAGTCCATAATCCCCCGAATAATAATACGAGTTGCATATTGCCAATGTTGAATCAGCTTTGATTCTGCTATCCGTCCCATCTTCTTTTAAAACATGTTTACAAAGTTTGATGCAATCATCAAATAATCCGAGATTATAGGCATGGACTCCCAGTTTATAATGCAAAAGTATCCGTTCATCAGGGGATAAAAATTCCGCGTAATGCAAGATTTGCTCCCCAGACTGATACGTTTGAGGTAATTTAGTAAAATCATCTCGTTCAATTAGATATTTCTTAAATAAAGCTTTTGCAATGTATATCGGCTCACCACATTGTCGTGCATAATTTGCGATGACCTTATAGAGAGCTAAGCGTATTTCGTTATTTATTACTATTACAGCAGTCGAATCAGAGAAGTTATACAGTCGCTCCAATGCCTTCTCAATCTTTTCATTAGGAGATTGAAGAAATTTCAATGAAACTCTTTCGACTAGTGAAGTATGATCACATTGAATGACTTCTTGAAGAATTTCAAATAACGTTTCACTCCTAGTCTCTTCCTCAAGGTATCCTTCAATAATTTCTTCATACGGATACGGAAATATAATGGCTAACGACTTCACTGTTTTAAATTCAGGGCGTTTTGTTTCTCCACTCTCTATTTTCTGTAGAACACCCCTGCTTAAACCAGTTCTATTCTCCAACTGAGCAAAAGACAGGCCGCTATTTCTCCGGTATTCAGCCAGCATATCCCCGATCGTTTTCTTTTGCACCATATTCCCCCCAATACAAACACTTCCTTTTTCTTACAACCCAATCGAGCAGGATTATAACAAGGCACCAAACATGAATCAACAAAAATTGATCGACAAAATATCACTTTATTTTGGCGAATAATAGCGAATTACGTCAAATGTATCAAGGTAAATTTTTCCATATCCCTTGTGATATCAATGTTATATTGCAAATGAGGGGTGAGGCTATTGGGGCCAAGTAGCAATGAATGAATGGCATAAAGTAAGTAATGAAGACCTACTCCAGATCATCGTTGTTCTTCAACAGCAACTCAGTGACGTTATAAAGAAAAATGGCAGGTTAACAGACAAAACTGTGGTGGAGGTGAGTCAGGAGCTAGATAACTATATCGTAGAGTGGCAACGTAGAAAGAATATCAATCGAAAAGGGGGATATTGTCGAAGTGAGTAATCTTGGTACTCAGCAGCGTAGTTTTCCTACAAAAAGAAGGACGCTCCTCTGCTTCCAGTCAATGGAACGTCCCATAAATAAGAAGCCTACGCCCCTTATCCGCAAGAGTACCATCGAGTTACGTGAAAGAAAAGACCCAATCATCTTTATTCAAGGAATACTGTGGTAGGGTAAAGACAATCTTTTAAGGTAAGGGAATCCTATGAAAAAGAAATTGGATACCAACTTGAGAGAGCGAAATAAATTAAACGAGAAATTGAACAAAATATTGGTTGAAAGATTATTATTGCAAGAACAAGAAAAAGCGTTGATGTTAGAAACGAAAAAAGTGTTAAACCGAATTAAGGAATTAGACTGTACCTCGTCTGTTAAAAAAGATTTTACGTTCAAGAGTAGGAAAACTCACTCTCACTACGATTATTCAGAGATCGCCCAACGCATTAGAGAAATATTGAGTAAAACTGAGGATCGTATGATTTGGCAGAATGTTTTATGTAATGAACTTCAGAAAAGAGGTATTACGTTTAGTAATGCACATGTTATGTTCAAAAATACGTTGCCTTATTTAAGTGACGTAAAGAAAGAAAAGATCGGCAGGAAGATAAGATATACCCTCCTCACAAAGTAGATCACATAAATACATCAGCTAAAAAAGGCCGGGATGTTAATTCCCGACCTTTTTTTACAAGTTTTATAAATATTACAATGAATAATTAAGATAGTCGACCGATGTACTGTATTATACACTTCTTGATAATATGACATACAGGAAGTAAAAAAATCCCATTGGAGGTAAGTCGATGAAAAAGTTTATACTTTCTCTCCTATGCACAGTCATACTATTTGTCCCCTCTGTCTCTTTTGCAAAGGAATCTCAAGCTCAATCCGCCGCAAAGTATCCTGTTGACGCAAACGCCAAAAACGTAGAAACCATAGTAGATATTACGTGGAAAAATAGCCCTGACATTTTAGAAGATCCAGCTAATAGCATAGTTGTACCAACCAGGGAAGACTGCGGTTGTGATGAAGTTATTAAAAAAAGGACAAACATGATTTACATTGACGACACAATGCCCATAGAGTACACCATCCACAAAGGAAAATTAGTTCTTTTGAAAAGACCTGATCTCCACTATTACACCCAGAACTTCACTCAAACCTGGTGGAATCAGTACAGTGGAAAGTTTGCACAAAAAGCAGCAGAAGGAGCTGGCACTTATGTCAGTTTCAGAATCGGAGGAAAAATGCCATATATGGCAAGATTACTGAAGCTAAAAGACCGCTTTGAAAAACCGTTTCAGTATGGAGACTATGCACTGGGAGCATTAGCATGGATGCAACAAGAAAAAGTACCGCTTTGGGGGGACATTATTTCAGCGTCAGTCCCGAAAAGTGGTACAGAGATTTCCCTGATTTACATTAGCGAAACTGGGAAAAATAATAGCTGGAAGTATCGTGCCCGTTTTGAAGTTGAGAAAGATGGAACAGTAAAAGTTGATCATTGGGTAGTGGATTAGTAGATTTGAAGAATATGAAGGGATGTCTTCTAGGCATCCCTTTCATTTTTGGTATAATTTAGGTAGGTAAGGGAGGGTGGTAAAGGAATATGAATGAAACTGTCTTTAGTTTCATAGAGCTGCTTGAAATTGCTGGAGGCATATTCTTTTTCAGTTTGTTTAGGTATGGATTAAGTAAGCATAATGCTACTTGGAAGTTTATTATTCTTGAATACTTTGCTATTGTTATGAGCATTTGGATTATTAAATCGTTGGTGAATCTTATTTTTGGTTAGGGGAACATGTCTGGTGATAAACCAGATACATACAAGACATGCCGAATAGATGCACCTATTCAGCCACTTTTGTAGCAGCCATGACCCACTCTCTACTTTCAACTGATAGTGTTTCATTTGTAGTAGGTAGCACATTAGCACAAAAAAGAGGGGTTCTATGCCCCACTTTTTCAGTCCGCCAATCCATCTCCGCTTATTTTTCGTGACATGCTTGGTGGAGTCAATCTCTCCTTTTGCATATGGTGGGGATAACAGCTATGATAATTTAATTCCGTTACCAAAAGACTTCCACCGAAAAGAGGTTACTCCTTGGTGGGCTAGTTATGGCAAATATGTACCTTCTGGTGATGACTATTAAAGAATAGTAGGTGATTCTCCTTGAAGAACAATTTATCTGATTTGGTATTGGAAGGGTTAAAAAAAAGACTCGATAATAGTAATCGATTATTAGTGCAAAATAGGAATGGAAAAGTTGATACAGCCCAGTTTACATTTAATCCTCCTGCTACAGCAGGGATGATTGAAGAGTTCTTAAGAGACACTCATTGGTACTTACCAACTGACTATAAGAATTTTCTCCTAATCCATAATGGAGCATGGCTGTTCGAAAGTGTAAGATATGGTGGAGGATATGAGTTACTAAGCCTGAACGAAATTAAGAATAGTCACCTAGATTATATGCCTAAACATTGGTATCCTATCTCGATCAACAATGGCGATTACATTTTTATTGACTATAATCGAGTTAAACACGGTCAAAACAACTATTTAGTGTGTTTTAATCATGATGATGTTTCAACCTCAGAAGGTTATTACTTAAATATGACTTTTGAAACTTGGTTAGAAAGATTAATAATTGCACAAGGAACAGAGTTTTGGACTTGGTAAGTGGAAATAAAGAAGGGGCTGTTTCAAAAGTCGATTTTTTCGACTGAGAGACACCCCATTTTTAATATCGAAACTCTTGATACATCAACGTTACAGAGGGACTCCTCTACAAAACAGAATCTAAATTAAACATTAACAATTGAATCGTCTCTCTAAAGCCCCAAAATTGGATTTTAGTCCTAACCTCTTATCTTGTTAAGCTGGTAACAGAAGACCAGAGGGGAATTTTTTTTTGCAACGAAAACGCTATTCACTCGAATTCAAACAATACATGGATTAAACAAACAAGAAGAAACAGGGAGTTTTGATGAGCGTCGGGGGATCTCTTGCAATTGTAGGAGCAGGGTACGGGCTACTGTCAGATGAACAAGTCCAATCGCTCCAAAAGGCTTTTGAGTTAATCTTAACTGCATTCTAAAAGGCGAAGCCCTCCTTCGGAATAACCCGAGGAGGGCTTTTTTACGTTATGCGTTCAATTTTAGAGTCGCCTTTTCCTTCGCTTCATGTAATACAACGTTCATACTGAATCAAATTCGAGATTATTTTTCCAACTCGTATTCCCACGACCCATTATCATACTTGATTTTAAAAGACAAGGTTTCCCCATCTTTTCTGCTAAATGCGAAATAGCCTTCTTTTAATGCTTCATCCAAAACAATAGTCGGAATGGAATCGCCGGGTTTAGCGTGCGCTTGCATAATTTCATCCTGCACGCTAATAAACGCACCAGCTACATCCTCTTCATATTTTTCTTCCATTGCTTCTATAAGCTTTGTACTTTTTGTAAACTCATTGAAGACCCATTTCTTACCGTTGTCATCGGTTATGGTTTTCATTACTCCCAGATCTTTAGCTTTCGCTTCAATTCCTACTGCTTCCAGTGCCTTTATGTGATTACCTTTTACATACGACTTAGTATCTTCACTCGCATATAGACTGCCACCAGCTAATACAACGCCAGCTAAAACAAGACCAGAAAGAATTACATTTCGTTTTTTCATACTACTCTACCTCCTTCGGGTTATTATTCAGGCCAATAAGCTTCGGAAACTCGTTCAATTTTGTCTCCAAAATTATTGTAAGCGTAGTGGGATGATCTAATTTCAGTGTCAATCAAATTTGTAACCTTCTTTTCGTACTCGACAGAAGCATAAGAAGGATCGTTATCGTAGTCTTTATGCTTTAAATCGCCATTGATATAGAAGTACGAGTAAACTCTTACTTTTGTAAGATCCCTTCCTTCTCCCTCCGTATAGGCTGACAAATTAACAGTATTGCGAGTACCGTCAGCCCATGATCTTTTGCCTGTGATGCTAAAATCGGTACCATCGCCCATGGGTTTAACACTATCTTCTTCCGCTGCAAGACCGATTGAAGCAGATAAAGCGAGAGTACCTAATACTGTTGAAAGAGCGGTAATTCGAACAAATCGTTTTTTCATACTAACCTCCAGAATAATAGATTTCCAGATTGCCCTAATTTTATTGAAATAAGCTAGATTACCCTATAGGCATAATCTACCATTTTTATTAACATTAGGCATACTCAGGTTTGTAGATTCCCTCCTGTAACAAAGAACACCTTATTTTCTACTTTTTTGAATCATTTTTGATTGAATTACCAGAATGTATTGATCCAATTGCTGACTTAATTCCACGACTTCATCATCCAACAAATCATTCTTTTCTAAAAACATTTGCACAAGTTGTTCCCGCAATTGTTCCACAATGTTCTTTAAATGATCTATTTCCTGATAAGTTCCTCCTTCCCGATCTAAGAGTAGCGTGGTACATTTACTTATAGGAGCTTTAACTGCTCCTCCTGCGGGCGTTCCTTTAACCTGGCAATGGGGAGGAACGCCCTTTTTATATGCAATAGCTCCTATGGGTTTCACCTCCTTTTTTTACATTTTTGTACATTAATTTATGTACATTTATAACTATATACCAACATTCAGTAAACCGACCTTTGAAAAATTTTGAATGATAAAAAACACCCTTTCGGGTGTTTTTCTACAGCTTAGCCTCCTGCACCATGGGTATACTTGATAACTACGTGATGACCGTTTCGTACCTCTTGATGATCTGGTATAACCATTCCGTGAGATAATCCGAATAGGACAGTAAGTAGCAGTAACATATTTCGCATTACTTTTTTCTCCCTTCCAAAATGTTTTGAAAATCATTTATCTGCTGATCAGAAGCACTATGTCGATATTTCCAGAACATAGCGACACAGCTTTGGAACTTTTCTTGCTCCTTCATCCTGCTCGCTAAAGCAAGGCAGCGAAGTGTTTCTGCAATACCTTCAGCAATTCGCCCCTTATGAAGCTGATATATCGCTATATGATACCGAAAATGAAGATGACGGGTAAGACTAAAAGGATCTTCATAGTCTTGAAAGCAAGCGATATCCTTAGAAAAACGCTCCAAAACGTCATCTACAGATAGTCCGAATCGATTGGCCGTCTCCATAATGGTAAACATACCCGCCAAAATTTCTGGTGGGTTATTGGCTAGATGATTTACATACTCAGAAAGTAGTTCTGTACGCCCCATTAATAGATTCAACGTGTAGTGATTCGCTTTAGCCCACCCTCGAAACTTTTCAATTTCCATTTCAGCAAGTTCATCACGGAATTTAAACCATCCCAGTTCCGCATATTCTTGAACACAACTGATCGCTTCTTCATATCGCTCTTGTAATTGTAATGCGAGTCCTTTTAGTAAGAATCCTTGTCCATAATAAACAACGAGATGGCGTTCTGTTTCAAGTATTCCGCCCACACCATCAATTTCCCATCTTTGTACTTCCTCATTGTAGATTATAGTTGCTAACTCTCTTAACTCATCTGCATATCGTTCTACCTCCTTCCAATTGTGGAGTGTAAAGCAGACGTTTGCTAACTGTAGCAGCGCGTCTAATTGATGATTTTCTGCAGCCTCTTTCGATAAGGATTAAAACGGATGACTGCTTCCCATTTTTTCTCTGAATCAGTTCCTCCCTGTGCCGCACGAAAAAGCCGATACTGAGACATAACAAAACGATCACCATGGCTGTCTTTTTCAGCTTCAATTACAAGCTGGTAAAACGGGATTGACTCCTCTCGTTCCCAGTTGCAAAAAGCTTCTCTGCCACCGAAAACAGAATGGACAGGTTTTTCTGATTTTCCAAGAGGTTAGGGACAATTAACTCGATGCAATCTTGTCTGCCAATTTCTGCGCATCGAACCAGATAGGGAATAACTCGTGAACGAGACACTCTTCCCTCGACGAAACATTCCGTTACATACAGCTCATACAACCATCCAAGAGCCTGTTTAAAAGCTACCGCAAGCACGTCTAGATGACCAATCGTCATAGCCCGAGAAGGAGTTCGATTCAAGATGTCGCTCAGTACTCCCTGATTAATACCTGTTATCTCGCCAAGTTTAGTCAGTGTGTAACCGCGTTCTTTTAGGTGATGTTCAATTTCCGAACGTAATGATCGTTGAACTATTTTGCCTTCCTGCATATTAAACCTACTCCTCCTTAGCAATAACAAAAGAAACATCAAGCTTCCTATATTTTACAGAAGGAGTGTTTGTATGTAAATATTTGGAAGGTAAAGCTATTGTCCTGATGATTTGTCCATATAGAGTACACCCTGTATCAACAATGGCTGGAAGTCCAAAAAACGATATGCCAGAATGCATTCAAGAAATAGTCAACCCGTCCTATTTTAAGTGAAATTAGGTTCTTGATCGTAGTGCATTGGTTGTGAGCGTCGTGTCTAATCTTTGATGTATTGAGGGCAAGATCATTCAAATAATCGAGGTACGGTGCTTCCGTTTCTTTTTCCACATGTGCAATTTTCGCTTTAAACTGGTTCAAGAGGCCAAAGAAGCAGGGAATGCATCTCAGGTTGCCCGTCGCCATGGTATTGATGTGAAAATACCCTATCGAATGATATGGATCGAATGAAATGAGTAATTTGATTCCTCTTCTCAGATATCCGAACAGCAACTCTTACATCCTGTATCATGATAATGTCACTGACTGGTGGAGAAGTTATCGAAGAAATTAGTGTAAAATTGGACTGTCCTTCAATTGACAGTCCCTACTCTCATTGAAGGATGTGATCTTGTGAGTAATCCTTTTGAAGCCCTCATTAGTAAGATCAGGGGAAGTAAGACAAGTATAGACAGAAACGTGCAGATCAAAAACGAGGAATATCAATTTACATTCTACATCTCGAACGAGTCTATCACAGATACAAAGGAGAAATTAAAATCGTTTGAGTTACCAGAGGATTACGTCAGTTTTTTAAGCCACTACGAAAGTGCAAAACTATTCAAGGGCGCCAAGCATAACTCTGGGGGTTATGATGTGCTAAGTACCGAACTCGTCATTGGGTACTGGAAAGCCTACAGCATCGACCATCCTTACTATCCTATCGTTTGGAGCGATATCTCAAATAGCTGTATATGTGTGGATCAAGACAGAATACATAGTGGAAAAGGTTACCTCACATGGGTTGGATCGATACTACCAGACGATACTATCGACATAGACTTGACGTTCACAGGGTTGTTGGAACAGCTTGTTGAGCATGATGGAGTTGAGTTTTGGGATCGACCCATTGAGGAGAAAGAGTAAAAAAAGGACGCCTTTTATAATGCGTCTTCAGGACGGACGAATAATTGATGGTTCTATTGAAATCAGTTACAACTTCCAAAACCCACTAGGAAAGGGGGCCTAGCCTTAAATCGGCTAGCCTCTTATTTTCATCAATATTACGCACTCCACATGTGTCGAGGTGACAGGGAGTACAAACCTTAACCAAAGGAATAGCATTTGCTAGCATTTGCTCACTTTCGGGGCGGCTGAGACAGCCGTCCTTTTTATTTAATCATGTAGCCCCCTATTTTAGAGATTATTTAATGATTAGCAAAAGAGAGTTTAACTTAAGAATAGACATGATAAAAAAGAAGCTGAGTCTGTAGGTCATGGAAGTCAACCTAAAAACGGAGCCTCTTGATTTTCAGATTATCTAATATCTAAGCGTGCTCTTAGCCATTTTTCATAAATATCCAAATCTTCTTCTGTATGAAAATAATGCTCGGAAGCATTTGAAACAGCAAGATTGCAATTAAACTTTGTGATAAATGTTGATAAGACATCATACTCGCACAGTTCGTCTTTTTTTCCATATAAAATTGAAGTTGGAGAATCCCATTTTATAATTGGATTCTTGATAACATACTGGTAATAATCCCAATATAGGATTTGACCAATAGGTGTAGATATTTCTTTTTCTCTGCACAGATGTTCTTCTGTAATATCAAACCATTTCATCATATTTTGAATCATTCGGCTCATGTCTAAAACAGGAGAAAGAAATAGGCTTCGCTTTAAAACTTCATCTTTATAAGCTAACAAGCTAAAATATGCTCCCATACTATTTGCCCATAGGCTGATAGTATTTGATTTCGTGTGTGCAAATTCTAAAACCTTCTTCAAATCAGAAACGCAGTTTTGCACTTTACAAAGCTTAGAACTATTTTTTCTATCGCCGTGTTCAGGCAAATCAAAACTGAGCACTTGATATCCCAATGGAACAACCTCTTCGGCTAGAATACGAATCGGAATATCTGATTTTGAAGACATATTGCCATGTACAGCAATAAATATTTCCGTGCTGTCGTTTCCCCACAAAATAGCAGGAATATCATCTATTAAAATATTTTCTTTTAACATGCATCCTCCAAATTATTGAGGTGTCACCCTCCATAGGTAGTTGTATATTATTTTTTTACGAACATCATATCCTCAATTTTCAACCCAACTTTTTCTATCACAACTTTATTATAGTCTTAATAATGTCTTGATACAAAAACAGGGGAACGGCTTGATCGCTCTGGGTTTTCCCCTTTATCCATTCCCCGATTTTATCACGTCATTATTCAATTTTTAGCATGGATTTATTATGAATAGCATGGGTTTATTTGGGGCCTACACGTCCCTCACCAGTAAAGCCACAGATTCCACATGCCCCGTATGCGGAAACATATCCACCGGCTGCACTTCCTTCACCTCATACCTCTCCGCAAGCACCTTCAAATCCCTCGCCAACGTAGAAGGATTACAAGACACATAAACCACTCTCTCCGGCTGCATCTCCAAAATCGTCGTCAACAACGCCTCATCACAGCCTTTGCGCGGCGGGTCAACCACAATCACATCCGCCCGTATGCCCTTCTCCTTCCAAGCAGGAATAACAACCTCCGCAGGCCCGGCCTCAAACGTCGCATTCTCCACGCCATTCAACTGCGCATTCCGATTCGCATCCTCAATCGCTTCCGGCACAATCTCCACACCGTACACATGCTTGGACTTCTGCGCCAAAAAGAGCGAAATCGTCCCGATACCGCAGTACGCATCAATCACCGTCTCCGTACCAGTCGCACCCGCGTACTCCAACGTCTTGTTGTACAGCACCTCTGTCTGCACAGGATTGACCTGATAAAACGAACGCGCCGAAATGGCAAACTTAATCGAACCTATATAATCGTAAATTACGTCACTGCCCCAGAGCGTCACGGTCTTTTTGCCAAAAATAACGTTGGTCTTGTCCGGGTTGATGTTCTGCACGATACTCGTCACACCAGCGACCTGAGCACGAATCGCTTCCACCAGCTCATCGCGCTGTGGAATCTGCTCCTCAGTCGTTACGAGCACAACCATGACTTCCCCCGTCTTGACGCCTACCTTCACAACGACATGACGCAACAAGCCTGAATGGCGAACCTCGTCATATGCCGTGATATTCAGCTTGGTCGCCGCCTGCTTCACGGCTGCCACCGCTTCATCATTCACCTGATGCTGGATGAGACATTCGTTCATGTCGATGATCGAGTGGGATTTCTCCGCGTAAAAGCCGCCGACCAACGCCCCGTTTTCCTCGCCGATTGGTACCTGTGCTTTGTTGCGATAGCGCCATGGATCGCTCATGCCGAGTGTCGGATGAACGGTAATAGCCCCTTCCCCTTCGACTTGGAAACCGCCAATGCGCCGCAGGTTGTCCCGCACGATTTGCTGCTTGTGTCGCAGCTGCTCCTCATATACGAGATGCTGCAATGAACAGCCTCCGCAACGGTCGTACAATGGACAGGGTGGTAGGAAGCGATGGGTACTCGCTTCTACTACTTCTGTCAGCTTGGCAAAGCCGAAGTTTTTCTTCACATGATCGACACGCGCATGAACTCGCTCTCCTGCAAGTGCGCCATCCACGAACAGCGTATATCCTTCAATCCGGCCGACTCCTGCTCCTTCGTGGTTCAGTCCGGTTATCTCCACTTCCACGGTTTGTCCGACACGTACAGGAACATCCAGCTCCACTTTGGCTGTCGGGTGCGGACCGCGCCGCTTCTTTGTTGTCTTCGCCACTATCTATTGCTCCTTTTATCTTGCTCTATAGGTTTTCGCTCCAGGAAGCATGCAGGGATGCACAGCGTAAAGCGGCATCCCCACGGCTATTGCTATTCATTTTACTATCTTCTTACGGGACGAACAACTCGATATGCCCCGGCAACGCTTCCACCACGCAAGGCAGCTGTCCGCCCAGCTCACCGTCCAGATTGAGCTGAACCGTCTCTCCGCCCGGTGAAGTGGCTTTGATGTAATCTGCCTGGAAATACAGGATGTTCGGGTCCTTCAGGTGCTCGCCGCGAACTGCCTGTGTCGCCAAGCGAATAAACTCCGCAATGTTTATCTTTTTCACGACGATGACATCCAGCTTGCCGTCCGTTAGGTCTGCATCTGGGGCGAGCCTGTCGAAGCCACCTACAGATCGGCTATTGGCGATGAGGAAAACCATGATTTCTTCATCCAACAGCACCTCTTTGCGGCTCTCTAGACGAACACGGATCGGGTGCAGCGACGGTAGCTTCTCCAAACCCTTGACGTAATACGCCATTTGTCCGATTAGCGTTTTCAGCTTGCTCGGAACCTCATAGGTCAAATTCGTCAGCGAGCCGCCACCCGCAATATTCATAAAATAGCGGTTGTTGATGCGCCCCAGGTCAATGCGTTTCTTCTTGCCCTGGGTGACAATCTCCGTTGCACGCGTGATCGATTTCGGTATACCGACCGCCCGGGCAAAATCATTACTCGTTCCGCAGGGGATTATTCCAAGAGATGGACGTGCTTTATGCTCTGCCATCCCATTGACTACTTCATATATGGTTCCATCTCCACCAGCGGCCAGGATGACGTCAAAACCGCGAGCTACTGCACGAGCAGCTTCTTCTGTCGCATCATCTTCCCCTTTGGTCGCATAGCATGAAGTTTCATATCCGGCCGACTCCATTAAATCGAGGATTTCCGGCAATCGCCGACGCACGATCTCCCGGCCGGAGCTTGGATTGTAGATTAATCTGGCTCGTTTCAAGGCAGATACCTTCTTCCTTCCCTCGCTCACGGGAGTACTCTCTTCCATCATATCCTGTATAGCCATTTTTGGGAATCGCTATGCTCCATATAGCGTGATAAGATAGAAAAAGATGGAAATTAAGGAGATAGGGGAGACGCTTGTGAAGATGATCATCGTGGGAGTAGATGTGGGTGGCACTGCAATCAAGATGGCTTTGATTACGCCAGAAGGCGAGCTGGTTACAAAAATGCAAGCACCGACTCCTGTTGCGGACGGCGAGGATGGCATTTTGCAAAAAATCGTAGACATGTCTCATGATCTTCTTGCACAGCATGACTATTCTCTTTCGCAAGTCTGCGGAATCGGTATAGGAGTACCCGGACCCGTCGATGGCGGGAAGGGAATCGTCTTCCAAGCGGTGAATCTTCACTGGCGCCAACCCGTTTTATTAAAAGAAAAGTTGGAAGCCCTTACAGGTCTGCCAGTCGCGGTCGACAATGATGCCAATGTCGCAGCCCTCGGGGAAATGTGGCAAGGCGCAGGCCAAGGTGCACAAGACCTCGTTCTCATCACACTTGGCACAGGTGTAGGTGGAGGCGTTATTTTGAACGGTAAGGTCATCCATGGCATCAACGGTGTTGGCGGCGAAATCGGTCACATCACCATGACCCCGGATAGCGGTGTCCCTTGCAATTGCGGCAAAACAGGTTGTCTCGAAACATACACGTCTGCGACTGCCATCATTCGTGAAGGGCGATTTGCCGCTACAAACGGTTCAAGCCCAGCGCTTGCCGCTGTACTAGCCACCAAAGGAAATATTGCAGCGAAGGATGTCCTCGAGGCAGCCGTAGCAGGAGACACAGCGGCTCTCGCGATTATCGATCAAGTGGCGCTCTATCTAGGTCTCGCGCTCTCTCATTTGGCGAATGTGCTCAATCCAGCGAAGTTTATGATCGGCGGAGGCGTGGCCGCAGCAGGTGATTTCCTCTTTTCCCGAATCCGCGAATCATTCAAACGCTTCGTTCCATTCACCTACGTCGTCGAGTCCACAGAGATCGTTCCTGCCAAACTCGGCAATGATGCGGGTGTGTATGGCGCGGGCTGGTTAATCCGCTCACAGATGAACGAATCCTGATCGGGCCACATAAAAAGAATGGACGCTCCTGCTCGTGAATCCTCACAGCAAGAGCGTCTTTTAGGTATAGCTTTATGAAGAAGCCTGCCTGGGTGCCAGCTCTGACTCGCCGCCTTTACCCGAAACAATCAGCGCAGCACCGACGAGCACTGCACATCCCCCCAACAACTGTAGCAAGCTAAAAGCTTCGCCAAACAACAACGCCGAAAACCCAAACGTGACAACAGGCTCTAGTGTGCTTAGCACCGACGCTTTGGTTGACCCGATCAGTTGCAAGCCACGGAAGAAAAAACTGATGGCGACCACCGTAGAAAAAACAACGATTCCCAGCAGCGCCCACCACCCTTGTACCGCAAAAGACAGATTGACACCTCCATCTTTTAGCGCAATGAAAAAGGTAGAAATGGTAGCAAACAAGGCGATGTACGCAGACGTTACATAGGACGAAACGCCTTTTACTACTCTATTCCCCACCACAATATAAACGGAATAAAACAACGCCGCAGCAAGAGCCAACAGAACGCCAATCGGCTGAATCCCACCAAATGACAGGCCGAGTACCAGTCCAAGACCGACGAGTGTAATCAGCATGGCGATGACAGTCTTTTTCGTCAACCTCTCCTTCTCGACGAAGTAGCTCAGTATGGCAACAAACACCGGAAATGTGTACAGCAGCAAGGCCGCCATTGAAGTCGGGATATACTGTACCGCAGAGAAAAAGCTTAGGGATTGCAGCGTGTACAAAATCCCGCCAAGACAAAACATCGCGAGCACCTGTCTTTTATCTAATCGAAGCGACTCCTTACGCCAGAGCAACAAACAAAAAAACAGGGCAGTCGCCAATAAAAATCGCAAAAACAACAGCGTCGAAACAGGCACACCCGCTTCGTAGGCGTACACTGCAAAAATAGACATGACGCCAAAGCCAGCAGCCGAACCGAAAATATATAACACACCGACATACAGCGGATTCACAACATTTCACCAGCTTTCTCGAAATGACAGCGACAAAAGAAGCAATAGGGCAGGTTCATCTCCGTATTCAGTGCTTTAACCCCGCTCCTTCTCTGCGGAATATGCGCGACGCGAGAAAAATGGTGAAAACCACATAGATAAGCAAAGAGCCAATCCCCAGGAGCGCATGCATCGGGTCGACCTTGCCATAAAACACTTCCTTGGACAGTGCGACACCGTTGAACACAGGCATCACGTAGTAATGCGCAGGGATGTCGACCGGACTGACTGGCATCAGCATGTACGACGGAACCATCGCCAAAAATATGACCGCACTCATGTACGTCTGGCCCTCTTTAAAAGACTTGGCAATCGTACTCAAAACAAGCTCCAACCCTGCAAAAAGTGCCGCCAACAACAAAATCGTCACGATGAGCACCAACAAAGTGGCTGGTGAGAAGAATGCGAGTGTAAAATGATCTCCTTCCGTCCCCATTGGTCCCAGACGCATGGCCAGTGTGACAGAAATTAGCGACGCTACTGCCCCCATGGTACTCATGGTCATGACAGCCAACAGCTTTGCCGTGAGGATGTGCTGGGCTGCAATCGGCGCCGTCAACAGCGATTCGAGCGTTCCCCGCTCTTTCTCACCAGCGACGAGATCATTCGCTGCGGCCATTCCTGCGGATGCGAGCGAGACTACCAGCATCAATGGAATGATGCCAGCCAGCATCCCTCCCGACTTCCTTTCCTCAGAGGCTGCATTTTGAAAGGTGGAGACAATCGGTTGAATCGTCTGCTCGGACAAGCCCGCTTGGTTCAACCTTTTCGCTACGACGTCTTTGCTGTAAGACTCTACTGTCTGCTCGATCAACGTACGGGCATAGACAGACTTTTGATTGGTGGAGTCATAGGAAACTGATAACTGCGCTGTTTTCCCCGCTGCGATCTCTTCATCGAAGCCAGCCGGAATCGTCAAAATGGCGCGTAGCTGACCTGCTTGCAGTGCTTGCTCCGGATTGGATGGCTCCAGGATTTGAACGGCAGGATTTTTTTGCAAAGCCGTAATCAATGCGGATGATCCTTGAACAGCTAACGGGATGTACTCCCTCGCTTCTTTTTCCACGTTGCTATAGGACGTTCCCAGCAAAAAGAAGACGAACGGAATGACGAGCAATGGCACCAGGAGCGTCCCCATCCATGCCTTTCGATCGCGAAACAAGTCCATCAGTTCTTTTTTGAACACGGTCCAAACGACATGCGAGCCCATCAGCCTTCGCTCCCTTCCACGACAGCCATGAAAATGTCGTCCAGATCCTCTGTCCCAAACTGCTCGCGTAAAGCATCCAATCCCCCAGCGAACCGCAGCTTACCCTTGTGCATGAGCGCAACCCTTTTGCACAGCTTGTTAATCTCACCCATGTTGTGACTGGAAAACAGGATCGTCTTCCCCTCTTCTTGCAGCTTTCTGACCATTCTTCGAAAGATTGTAGCAGCCGTTACATCCAATCCTGTCGTCGGTTCATCCAGCAGAATAACATCCGGATCGTGTACGAGCGTCCGGGCAATTGCTACCTTTTGCTTCATTCCCCGGGAAAAGGCCCCCACTCGCCTGTCTAAAAAAACGTCCATCTCAAGCATCTGGCTCAGACTATGAATCCGCTCCTCAAGCCTCGCTTGCTCCAATCCGTATAGATGACCGAAGTACGCGATATTTTCCCGCGCTGTCAAACGGCTGTAAAGACCCACATCTCCCCCGAACAAAATGCCGATTCTGCGGCGCACTTCAAGTGGTTGCTGCCGAACGGAAAACCCGCTAATCTCGATATCTCCCTCGGTCGGGCTCAAAACCGTCGCCATCATGCGCATCGTCGTTGTCTTACCCGCACCGTTTTCGCCGAGAAGTCCGTAAACCTCGCCTGCCTCAACCCGAAACGATACATGCTGGACCGCTGCGATCTCCTTGAATCGCTTGCTAACATCCTTGACCTCAATCAACAGCAGCCCCTCCTCTCCCGTATATTTACTAGAATCGTACCTTCAGCAAGTACGACGCCCGCTTTTCTCCCGTAAACGTCACCTGTACGACACCCGTCCGCCCGCGCAAGACCCGCGGAATGGCGCCCGTGACATGAAATTCCCGCTGCTTATCATCGACTCGCACGACAGACACGGAGCCTGGGGGCGAAAAGACCTTGTCGCCTTCCAGTGTGTAAAACGAAAGGGTAATTTCTCCGGTTTGCCCGTGGGCCTCTCCCGAAAAACGGATGATCTCCATCATTCCTGACACCGCTGAAACTCCCGTGAGGTCAAAAAGCGGGTGACGCAGGTTCGCAAGCGTCTGCCCTTTTTTCCAGTCCTGCAAAAACTCATCAAACTCCTGTACAGCAACCATCCACGCCGCCGAGGAAGTCGTAGTCGTTGGGACATGCGAAGGTATTGCACCAAACACAAGCGCAGAAGACGTCATCACCAGTGGCAACCAAATAGAAAACATGCTAATTCCCTCCAATAATTGGTTGCCCTTAGCATGCCCTTACAAAAGTTACCTGTATGTGTCTTTGGCGAATCAGAATCTTTTGACTTTGAAAGCTGTAACCCTCGTATCCTACAGAGGATAACGCTCTTTCCACTTTGTCAGGGAAAAGCCTTCAAACAATGCGACGAAATCCTCCGTATCGTTAATGTAATGACGGGTTTCTTTCGCCTCTGGATTCTTTTCTAGAAACAAAGTCGCTACCAAATGGCTGACAGGAACACCTTCTGCCTCTTGGTCATAAATGCCTCGCTCAGCGAGTACTTTTCCAAAAAAACGCACATAGGTGACGGTTATTGTTTTTTCTTGACCGTTTTCTTGCCACGTAGAAATGGAACGATCAAATGTATCAGACGGTGAACCACCTTTTCCAGGTGCCACACTTTCTCCTGCAACAGAAATGAGCTTCATGTACTTCCATCCTCCTTTTTCTTCCTGTACGTTCATTATAGGGGAGAGTGGAAATTGTTACAAATCCCCTTGCGTCATCGAAAACCCGCTGCGTTTATTTCTCTGTTACACTAAACAAAACGGTTAAAAAAACTCCGAAATTTTTTCGTATTCCGTGTCAGATATTCCGTGAACCAGAAGTCTACATAGTAAATCAACAAATCACGAGGAGTTTTTGCGATGGAACACTTGGTTATCAAACCTAAGACTCAAGAGGAACAAGACCTGACAGACGACGAGACTTTGGTTGAGCAGGCAAAAGCCGGAGATCAGGAGGCGTTTAGCGAGCTGGTCAGGCGTCATCGCTCCAAAGTATACGGCTATGCACGGTCGTACACACAAGAAGCCTTTCTTGCCGAAGACATCGTTCAGGATGCTCTCATTCGCGCCTTTTTGCACCTTGGAACGCTAGTGGACAGCCGACGTTTTCTTCCTTGGCTGCATCGGATTGTGCGCAATCAGGCGTACACACGGCTTTCGAAGGGTTCGCAAAAAAGGGAAACCGTCTTCTCGAGTCTGGGCAAACAAACGCATGAGCAGGAACCGACTGACTGGGAGGATCTCGACAGTATTCTGCACAGACTGGGACGGTCTTGGTCACACTCTGCGCAGAACACCAATCCCGAAGAGGTCATGGTGCGGCGTGAACTGTTTGAGACGATCAGGAGCCTGTTGTACTGCCTCAATCCTCGGGAGAGACGCATTGTGGAATCTCATTTTTTTGATCATTTGGCTCCTCATGAGATCGCCCACATGTTCCAGATGTCCCAGGCGAATGTCTACCAAGTGCTTTCCCGTTCTCGCAAAAAACTGATTCAGGAAAAAACTCGTGTCATTGTTGATCAATACATGAAGACGAGAAAGGTTGCGGGGAGTATGAAACAAGCAGTATTGAATAAACCAGAAGCATTCACGATGCCTACTTGGGTTACTTGCGCAGCAGCACTATACGGATTGGTAGAATCGACCGAACGCAAAATGTCTTTGCCGATGATCCTTGGCCTGAGCGGCCATGCCTTTCGCTTGACGATCGTTCCTGAAAATATTCATATTGCGGGCCCGACGATGTTTCACTTTCAACGAGTCTTGCAGCAGGGTTTGAAAAACATGGGCTTTGAATCTCGTGCCGTCACCTCGTATCATCTTTCCTGCGAACCAAGCATTAATGCCAATCAAGTTGCTCCCTCGCTATTGAGCCCGGAGGCACGCGAAAAGCGTCAGCTGTCTGTCCTCTTGCCAGAAGCATTAGAGCTGGTCCACCGCTCCATCGACAAAGGGCATCCTGTGCTTGCTTGGGACCTGTTCATGCCAGAGTTCGGATTGATCTACGGCTATGATGATGAAAAAAGAGTGTTTTTCGCAGGAGATAACTGCCGAAACGACAGCACCATTCCTTATGAAAACTTGGGGCGGGGTATCCTCGAGGAGCTATTTATTCTTGCCATCGACCGTGTGATTCCGATCGATCAACGCACGATGCTCGCAAATGCCCTCACATCTGCACTCATTCATTATCGTGGGGAAGAACCGCAGGACGCGAGCTGCGTCAATGGTCTAGCCGCCTATGCTGCTTGGCAGGAAGCCTATGAAAACGGAACGGTAGAGCCAAATGGCAACGCGTATACAACCGTGGTGAACGGGGATGCACGTCGCTACGCTTCTCTTTTCTGGAGCGAAATCGTTGATGCGTGGACAGATTCTGTGTTTGATGAGGTTCGACCACTGTTGAAAGAAGCGGCTAGCTTGTACGGGGCGATTGCCGATGGCTTTGACACGTTAAGCAAGCTCTTCCCGTTCCCGGCTGGGGGCGAGCCGAACGATGCGGAGCAGGGCAAGCAGGCTATTGCGTTGTTGCAGGCGATTGAGCAAAATGAGCGGGCTGCCGTATCGGTACTGGAACAAATTCAGATGGGACTCATTGCGAACCAAGCTCGCTCATAAAAGGGACAGAAAAAAGAACGCAGTCAGAAAAGCTGCGTTCTTTTTCGTTCGAATTATTCCTCGTATTCGCCCCATTCAAGTGTGCCGTTTACAGCATCTACGTAAGGCCAGCCCTTGCTCTTGTCAACCGTATAGACAAGGGTGAGAAAAGGAGCTTGCTTGCCATTGTAGGTTGGCCAGAAGTAGGACAGCTTTACAGGGAGATCTTTGGCTACGATCTCAGCAGCTTGTTTCTCCGTTACGGATGGCTTCAAGATGGGAAGAGTACCCTCTTTTTCCGGCAAATTCACAATGAAAGTAAATACTTGTCCACTCTCTATATCAACCTTCATCCAATAGTAACGGTCGAACACAGGCAACCCATCGTGCAGTTCATAAAAAATGAAGGTATACGTCCCTGTTCCTGTGTCCTCTTCACCCTCTCCTTCATTCAACTCGATCATCCAATCAGCCAATTTCGGCTGTTTATATGGATCAAATATCTCAACCTGCCATTCAGAGGATTTAGCGACATATGGCTCGATGAAGGAAATTGCTTTTTTCAAGGCTTCTTCTTTCGATAAGGGAACGGGCAAGCTTTTTGTTTCCATAAAAATATCCGCACCAGTGACCGCTCCCGTAGAAGCATCCACCGAAATGGATACGTCTTCAAACCCAAACTCATCGCTCCAGGAATGTATGAACTCACCATCAACTTCTCCTGTATTGTATTCTGTGAACATCACCTTCGTATCTACGCCAAACAGGCTCGCCACGACTTTTTCTCCATCTGCCCTGCTTTTGACAATAAGCGGCTCGCCTTTTGGCGATAGCGTAATATTCTTCAGGTTGTCAGGATTTCTTTTTCCATTCCCGGCTAATTCAGTTCCATGAGTGAAGTCAATCTGCTTTCCTGTCACGGCATCGATGTAAGCGTTATTCATCCATAAGTATTGCATGCCCGGCTTGGCATCTTTCCCTTCCAGCATATAGCCCAACTCAAGACGATCAGGAGTGAAAAACTGCTTTTTGACAGCTTCTGGTGTCAGTGCCGTTTTCGGATCTGGGACCTTGGTCTCTTTCAAATCAAGTAGCTCACTGGATAAACCCAAGATATGACCAGCATAATCCGTCGACACGTATATGCCCATCCCATTCCCCAATATCTCCAGCCCATTTAGTTCAACTGGATAATAAACGGAGCGGTATATTGTTGAGTTATCAGTCAAATCTTCAGGGTCTTCCTTTTTAACAGCTTTGGATAATTGAGGCGAGCCTGCTTGTTTTCTTTCGTCTGCCCCTAATAACTCAAGCACTGCTTTTTCTGCCCGTTGCAAAATAATCTCGTCTCTCGCAATTTCACCTTGCTTCCAAATATGCAAACTGGCGCTGTACATGATCAACTCACCTGTTTTTCTGTCAAAGACAACAATGGCACTCATGTCATTGGATTCGGGACTTTCCAGATTGAGGTTTAACAGATTTTCATCCATCTCACTTTTCACAATCGTTCGTTTCGTCAATGCTTTCAATGCAGGCTCCAGTTTTTCTAAAGCAGCTACGATCTGAGTGGCCCGCTCTGGGAGCTTTTCCTCGCTTTTTGTAACAGATGCAATGTGTCTAGGATGGATTTCAGGACTTGCAGCCAGGGCTGTTCCACTTGTTCCTGGCAACATCATTGCTATTGTCAATGCGATTGCTGTGCGTTTTCCATTTCGTTTCATAAAATCTCCTCCTTCTTTCTTAATCCTCGTACTCTCCCCATTTAAACGATCCGTTTACGGCATCTACAGTTGGCCAGCCTTTGCTGGTATCGAGTTTGTAGGCAAGAATCGGAGCATCATGATCACTGGATGTCGGCCAAATGTAAGTCAGCTTTACCGGTACATGTTTGGCGAAAATTTCAGCAACCTGCTGGTCTGTTACGGATGGTTTGAGCACAGGATATTTGCGATCCTCTGCGGGAACTGAAGCTAGAAACTCTGCGACTTGTCCTTTAATTGGATCAATAACTACTCCATAGGAATACTCCATGACTGGTATACCGTTTTGTTTCTCGAAAAATAAAAAGCCATACTGTTCTGCTGATTCCTTTTTCTCAGTCTCTTTGGCACTATCCCTATTTGAATAAATCTTTAATGCCAATGGATCTTCTGGTCTGACCCGTTCATACATTTCAACTTGCCATTCGGATGTTTTAGCAAAAGGCTCTAAGAAAGCAGTCGCCTTTTGTAACGACTGTTCTTTGGTTAGCGGAGCAGGAAGATTTTCGATATGTGCCCAATTCAGGTAACCGCCAATCTCTCCCGTCAATTGGTCTACCGCTACAGAAGCATAATTGACTTCATTATAGTTCGCCCAATAATGATTGATTTTGCCCTGCTGTTGATCCTTCCTATAAGTCGGATACGTTTTCTTTGTATCGATCCCAAACAAACTCTCCAAAATTTGTGTATCCGTTGCGTTTTTCGCGATGAATGGCTTCGATTGAGGTTTCAAGGAAATGCTCTTGAGATCGGCAGTATTGATCTTTCCCTTTCCTTTCTCTTCTCCCCATTCAACGGCTATCTGCTTGCCTGTCAGCGCATCAAACACCGGTGATGTTTTCAACTTATATTCTAAACCAGGCTTGTCTTCTGTTCCTTCCCATACGTAACCATAGCTAAAGCGTTCAGGTGTAAATATTTGCTTCTGGATGGCTTCTTTTGCTATAACCTTTTTCGGGTCAGCAACCTGTGTTATACCTACGTCTATTGGTGTAAACGATATACCTAATAAATGCCCCCCGTTATCCATGTCCACTTCTATACCAAAACGTATTCCGTCTACCGCTAGACCGTTCAGCAGAATCGGATAATAAACATTTCGGAATTCAATCGAGTATTCTTCACTGATCATGTTCCTTGATAATTGAGGGTCCTCCGTCATACCTCTCTTCTTCGCCCCTAACAACTCCTGAACCGCTTTTTCAGCTTTTTGCAAGCTGACTTCGTCTGTTACTTTTTCTGCCTGGTCCCAAATGATTACGGCAGCTTCCAAACTAATCAATTCGCCACTATTCCGGTCGAATAACATATACGCGTTCTCGTGTACATTGTCTGGATGGCTTATACTCATGGCCACTTGATTTTCATCGTTCTCGGAAACGAAGACTTCCCTAACTGTCAAAGCTTTTAAAGCAGGCTCCAGCTTCTCTAATGCAGAGACAACCTCTAGCGCGCGAGCAGGCAGCTTGATTTCTTCTTCGGATGAGGCTTCTGTGTTCTTCAAGATCATTTCCTTATTTGCAGCAAATACCTGCGCATTTGTCCCCAACAGCATCGTTGTCAACGCAAAAGCAGTTGCCGCACCTTTCCAATTTTTTTCCATGTACATTTCTCCTAATCCATCATGATGATAGCTTCATCAATTCAATATTAACTTTTCTTCCACTATTTAGCATCATTTTTCAGTACCATAAAACAAAAACAGCACCCTCTCCATACAGAAGAAAGTGCTGCTTGTCTATGTTGCCTACAGGCTGTTCAATACTTCCTGAATCAACTTGTTTACCATTCCCGGGTTTGCCTTACCTTTGGTTTGCTTCATGACCTGACCAACGAAGAAAGCAGCTGCTTTTTCGTTTCCGGCCTTGAAGTCTGCCACGGCTTGCGGGTTGGAATTGACCGCATCGACGACGACTTGACGCAGAGCGCCTTCATCGCTGATTTGGACGAGTCCTTTTTCTTCGACGATCTGCTTCGGCTCTTTGCCGGTCTCCACCATCTCTTTGAAGACGGTTTTGGCGATTTTGGAGGAAATGGTTCCGTCTTCGATCAGCTTGATCATCTCACCCAAGCCTTTTGGTGTCATCTTCACATCAGCAAACACCAGGTTGTTGGCGTTGAGGTGTGCCAACAAGTCCACCATCAGCCAGTTCGCTACTGACTTCGGCTCTGCTCCTGTTTTCACAGTCTCATCAAAGAAATCAGCCGTCTCCTTGGAGATCGTAATGACTCCGGCATCATCCTTAGACAAGCCAAACTCGTTCACATAGCGAGCCTGACGAGCATCTGGCAGCTCTGGAATGGTTGCGCGAACCGCTTCAATCCACTCCTCGGAAATCTGCATGCGAACCAGATCCGGATCTGGGAAGTAACGATAGTCGTGCGCTTCCTCTTTGGAACGCATCGTCAACGTCTTCTTGTTCGCTTCATCCCAACGGCGCGTTTCCTGAACGACCTTGCCACCGGAAGAAACTACCTCCGTCTGACGCAGTACCTCGTACTCCAAACCCATTTGTACGTTGCGGAAGGAGTTCATGTTTTTCAGTTCAGCCTTGGTTCCGAATTCTTCTTGACCATACGGGCGGATGGAAACGTTAGCGTCGCAACGCAGGGAGCCTTGTTCCATGCGAACGTCAGATACTTCCGTGTACTGAATGATCGCTTTCAGCTTTTCCAGATACGCACGTGCTTCTTCCGGTGTGCGGATGTCTGGCTCAGAAACGATCTCCACGAGTGGTACCCCGACGCGGTTGAAGTCTACGAGAGACTCTCCGCCAAAATCGCTGTGCGTCAGCTTACCCGCATCCTCTTCTAGATGCAGACGAGTGATCCCAATGCGCTTCGTCTCACCGTTTACCTCAATGTCGATCCAGCCATTGTAGCCGATCGGCTGGG
>NZ_AKIX01000025.1:0-48176 GCF_000282075.1 Brevibacillus sp. BC25 | reverse complement strand
ATTTACCTCCACGTTGAGCAGAGTGATCGAAGTACGCGAACCGCTTCTCATGATTGGCGGAGTCGTGCTGGGGGCAGCGGTGATTGCAAGTGTGATCCAAGGCATTCGCTGGGGGTGGGAGCCGTGGGCTGCCCCATTGGTAGGCAAATTGTCGGACAGGCATGGCCGGACGAATTTATTCATCGGGACATTGCTAGTCGCCTCCGTTCTGTTTGCCGTGTTGCAGGCAGCGTCTTCGCTTGTTCTATGGTTTGCGATTTTATTCGGCATCCAGCTGACCGCAACGATTATCACGACCGTGATGGATACCCTTGCGGCAGATGAAGCTGCAAGACAGGCCAACAGCCAAGCAGTAATGACACAATACTCAGTTGTAAGTGACCTGGGCGCAGCGCTGGGGCCGCTCTTAGCCTTCTGGCTGGATGAACAGGTTGGTCTGAGTCCAATGTACACCGGAATAGCGATCATCTTGCTTCTGGTCGGGCTTGTATGGTTGGGCCGACCAAAGCTGATCAAGATGGAAAGCGCTTCTTAATAGTTGTCATGACGTAAGCAATGGCTGCTTCCTTGTCCGGACCGTGCAGCAGCATATGGTTCGAATGCTCGTACCAGGTGATTTGCGGGGAGGCCGATTCGTCTACGCTGGTTGCGAGTATTTGTGCGCTCACGGCGTGTACAGTGTCGTCTCGCCTTGCTTGCAGCAGGAAATAAGGGGTCGTAATTTGAGGCAAAAGCGGCTTCGTTTCTGCCAACAGTCTGCGAAATTGCAGCATACTGCTAATAGGGATTCTGCCGATGCCATGTATGTAGCGTTTGGAGTGGGTAGAGAAATCCTCACGCAAATAGTGCATCGCCTCTTTGACATCCCAATATTTATAAGGGGTATTGATGGTAATCAGCAGGGCGACGGGGTATTTCGTCGTCAAGTGAAAGGCGAGCAGTCCTCCCATGGAAAATCCGATAACCACGATGGTGTCAGCACGCATGGACAGTCGCTTGTAGCCTTCTTCTGCCGAGCGGAGCCAGTCGTGGCGGGTGCTTTTTGCCATGTGTCGACGAGTAGTCCCATGTCCCTCCAAGGTAGGGCATTCCACCTGATAGCCAGCTTCGCGGAGCTTTTTGGCGAGTGGGAGTATGTCGTTGATGTCTCCGGCAAATCCATGGATGAGTAAGCAACCGACTGTTCCTGACATGGAATCTCTTCCTCTCAGATACTGGGAAATTTGATGGATCATCCATATTATATACGAAAAGGTGAGAAGGAGGCGACCACGCAAGTGTGCCCATACCAAGCAAAAAAAGGAAAGAAAAAGCGACTTCACGCAGCTGCGATGAAGTCGGCTATTCACTAACGGGGTTCTGTACCTGAAAAATAGGTTACAGCCCAATTGTTTTCAGTTCAGGAGAGATAACTAGCGTAGGTTGTGTGCAGGCTTGGATATCTTCCGCTGTATAGCCTTCTGCTACTTCGACGAGGACGAGCCCATCTGGTGTGACGTCCATGACTGCTCTGTCCGTAATGATACGGTTGACAACCTTCTTGCCGGTAAGTGGCAGAGCACATTCATTCAAGATTTTTGTCTCACCATGCTTGTTGACATGATCCATGATGACGACGATTTTTTTCGCGCCGTGGACGAGATCCATGGCACCACCCATGCCCTTGACCATTTTGCCAGGAATCATCCAGTTTGCGAGATCACCCGCAGCAGAAACCTCCATCGCCCCCAATATAGCGAGGTCGATATGGCCGCCGCGAATCATCGCAAACGATTCAGCACTGGAGAAGTAGGCTGCACCTGGAATAGCCGTAACGGTTTCTTTTCCGGCGTTGATTAGATCAGGATCTAGGTTTTCCTCTGTCGGGTAAGGGCCAATTCCAAGCAAGCCGTTTTCCGATTGCAGAACAACCGTTTTTCCTTCCGGGATGTAGTTGGCGACGAGCGTGGGCATTCCAATCCCCAAGTTTACGTAAAAGCCATCTTCTATTTCCCCGGCGGCACGAGTGGCGATTTGCTCACGTGTAAGCGACATCTGTGTTTTCCTCCCTTGAATGTAATCCGGTTCTCTCTTTTGCTGCTTACGAGCGGACAGTGCGTCGTTCGATGCGTTTTTCGAACGAAGGTGCCTGTATCACACGTTGCACATAGACACTTGGTGTGTGAATATGCTCAGGGTCCAGTTCACCTGTCTCTACCATTTCTTCTACTTCGACGATGGTAATTTTTCCGGCTGCTGCCATCATCGGATTGAAGTTTTGGGCTGTTTTGCGGAAGACGAGATTGCCCATCTTGTCAGCCTTCCACGCCTTGATCAGTGCGAAATCACCCGTGATGCCGTACTCAAGCAAGTACTCTTTCCCTGCGAAATCACGCGTTTCCCGTCCTTCAGCGATAGGTGTGCCGACTCCAGCTGGGGTATAGAATGCCGGAATACCAGCTCCGCCTGCACGAATTCTCTCCGCCAGCGTCCCTTGTGGCGTCAACTCGACTTCGAGCTCACCCGACAGAAATTGACGTTCGAATTCCTTATTTTCTCCCACATAAGAGGAGACCATTTTTTTGATTTGCTTTTCGCGTAAAAGGAGACCGAGTCCCCAATCATCTACCCCACAGTTATTTGAGACGACTGTCAAGTTTTTCACAGCTTTGTCCCGCAGGGCGATAATCAGATTCTCTGGAATTCCTACCAGTCCGAAGCCGCCCACTAATAAAGTGGCACCATCGTGAATATCAGCCACGATGTCCGTGTAAGAAGTGTAAATTTTGGCCATGACGATCACTCCCACCATGAAAAAATATAGGATTTGTGTAAGCGCTAACAATAGGGTCAGTGCAGATGCCCCGTTTCCCTGCCCTTCTATCATACTAGATACGAGTTACAAACAAGTGACGAGACATTTGGATTATAAAAAATAATGTAAAATGACAGAAAAGTAGTACAACTATACCATTTTTTTCTGTAAAATATATTTTGTCAATATTCGTCGATTCTTTGTTAGTATAGGAAGATTCAGGGAGAAATGTGGGGTTGCAGGAATGAAAAATACGAATAAATGGATAAGTCTCACGGTTGTGGTCCTGCTGCTCGTAGGGTGCGAAAAACTAAATGAGGATGTTTCAAGTCTGAAACGAACGAAAGAAGAAACAGTCATCAAGGTGAAAACGGTAAGTGCGTATACGGTGGAGAATGGCAAGGATGAGCGACTGATGGAAGTAGCTGGTGTAGTGGCACCGCGTCAGGAGCTGGCTTTATCGTTTGGGGCCTCAGGCAAAATTTCAGGCATTCTCGTTGAAAAAGGTGCCACTGTCAAGGCAGGGCAGACGTTGGCGACATTAGATGGAACGGCCTTGCAGCAAGGAATTCACGCAGCCCAAGGACAAGTAGCAAGTGCTGCGATCAAGCGGGAAAAGGCCGCCAAGGGACCGGAGAGTCATGAAGTGCAGACCAAGAAGCTACAGGTAGAAAAAGCGAGAGAACAGATGCAAAAAGCTCGCGACGAACTCACCAAAGCGGAGATTCTGTATGCGAATGGAGCCATCTCGAAAGATGAAAAAGACAAGCTGACCTCAGCGCTGCGACAGGCCGAGCTGAGTCTGGAAGAAGAAAAAGTTGCGTACAACAACCTGCTGAAGGGCGCCGATCCACTGGATATCGAAGAAGCGAATGCAAGTATCCAGCAGGCGAATGTTCAATTGAGCCGCGCGAAGCAGGAAGCGGCTGATGCGGTGATCAAAGCTCCGTTTACAGGTGTGGTTGCAGCGATCTCCAAGACTGCGTCAGAGCAAGCCGGACCTGGGACAGAGGTCATTCGGATGGTCGATACGAGCTCCTGGCTTGTCAAGCTGCAGGTAGAAAGGGAGCAGATCGGTTATTGGCAGGCAGGTAAAGTGGTAAAGGTGAAAGCTCCGGATGGCAGTGAAGCAGAAGGAAAAGTGACGTTTGTCTCACCTGTTATGGATACTAGCTTGGGGTCTTATCCAGTAGAGGTGACCGTAGACGGCAAGAATGTAGCGTGGAAGGGTGGCATGACTGTCACTTGTCAGTATCCGCTGCCAGCGTCAAATGTTGCGCTCGTTCCTGTTAGCAGCATCGGTGTCTCTGATGAAGAATATTACGTCATGAAAATCAATGAACATTCAGTGGAAAAGACGTTTGTCAAAGTGGGGGCATTGCAAGGAACCTTCTATGAGGTAGTGGAAGGCCTCGTGCCTGGTGACCAGATTGTTGCTGCAGGCTTGTCGTATGTAGTGGATGGTGAGGCGGTGAAGGTGGCGGATGAATAACAAGACATTTTTATCGATTATCCCCTCCTTTGCCCGCATCTTGGCGGTCATTTGCTGTCTACTTGCGGTAGGAGCTTGGTTCGGTCTGGATATCAAGACGTTTCCGGATCGGTCTGTGCCTGAATATACAATCAGTCTCTCAGCACCCAAACTCTCCTCTGCGGAAGTAGACGAATCTGTCGCGAGAAAAGTAGAGGAATCAGTACGTTCATTGGGCAGTGTGCTTACGATTGGTTCCGAATCTCGGACGGGGTCGGCGGTTATTACTGTAAAAACATCGGAACAAATCGGTTCGGATTACAAGGAACGTCTGGAAAAGAAGCTGGGAGAAATCACGAAGCAGCTGCCAGTGCAGGAGTGGAGCGTCAGTCAAAGCAATCTGGCAGATAGCAAAATTGGCTTTTATGTCCTGTACGGCACGGACTTGCAGACCTTGTCTGACGTTGCCCAAAATACCGTCTACGACAAACTGATCAATTTGCCAGGAATTGCTCGCATCGAAATGGACAAGCAAGCCTTGAAAGAACAGATAGATATTATTTTCCGACCGTCCATGCTACTCGCCTACGGGCTCACACCTGCTGATGTTCTGTCACAACTGCCGACAGATGTGGTTGGAGAAGAGGTAGGCTCTGTTGGAGCTGATAAGGATCGAGCGATTATTCAATGGACGAGTAAATCGGAAGGGCTGCAAGATCTGGGTAAGCACTTGATCTCCACCGATAAAGGATACGTACCACTAAATACGTTGGCTGACATTCGTGATCGACGCGGGAGCAAAGGCGAACAAATCGGGATGTATCGAGGCTCGCCTGCATTAGGAATCAATGTGTACGCAGCAGATGTCGGGCAATTGCCTGTGATCAGCAAGCAAGTAAAGGAAGCGGTTGGCGAGTTGAATCAGGCTTCAGGCGGCAAGTACCGCCTCGATTTGTTTCGTGACGACGCGCAGACTATCACCGCTGCATTGAGACAGCTTGGGACACTGGCTGTTCTAACTGCTGTCATCTGTTCGCTCTTTTTGTACCTGACCAGAAAACAATTGTCAGGGGCTGTACTCGCGCTTTTGGCAAACGTTCTAGCGGTCGGCAGTGTTCTTGGAAGCATGTGGCTTTGGGGAATCCCATTGACGCTCTCCACGCTTGGACCACTCGTGTTGTTTTCACTATTGTTCACAGGAGCAGGCTCTGCGTTGTTTCATCAGTTTTCTCGATTGCCCTCGTACTCGGTTGTTCGTTGCTTGCAAGTGGCGTGGGGGTTGATGAAGCCGTTTTTGCTCACGGTTGTCGTAGTGGCAGCCTGTTGGACAGGTGTCGTTTTCACTGATTTCCTCAAGGCAGAAGACAAGGTTGTCTTGTACGATGCTTGGCCAGTCCTTTTGCTGGGGACGTTTGCTCTTATTCTTATCTATGGATTTATCACGCCGGTACTGACAGGAACATGGCTGGAAGCTTCCGAACGAGTAGAGGAGGAAACACCACGGGCCTCCAATAAAGTGACAAGTTATTTTCAAGATCGCTGGGAACGACTGGTGGAACAAGGGTATTTGCCTTATGGAATCACACTGGTTGCCTCGCTTGTCTTTGTCTTTTTGCTCAAGTCATTTATTCTTGTAGATCCGTACGCCAAGCTCGATTATGGCGACAAGTCGCTTTCATTGCCAATGGTGCAGGGAAGCAGCATCGATGAGGCCATGCGGGCAGCACAAATAGCTGAGGAGCGCTTGCTCGCCATTGACGAAGTCCGAGATGTCTACACAATTGCCTCCGAAGAAAATCTGAGCTTTCAACTAAAGCTCGTGGACAAATACGATTGGACGCAATCAGTCTCGGAGCTGGAAAAAGTACTGGACAAAGAGCTGCGAGATATTCCTCAGACAGATCCGTTTGCGTTGGTCATTAATAAAGACAAGGCAACTCGTCTCGTCTTGACGATCATGGGGCCATCCTTGCAAACGACGCAGAACATTGCCAATGAAGTATTGGCATTCATGGAAAAACAGAGTGCGAAGGATAAAGAGGGGCAAGAATTGGTAACAGATGAACGAATCGGTCCAGGTGCAGAGGGTACCTTTATCGACATTCGTCCGAAACAAGAGATGTTGGCACGCTACCGGATTACGCAAGAGGAGATCAAGAGACAACTGGAGAGCTATTTGGGAGAAAAAACAGCTGGTCGTGTCTATTGGAATGAGCGTCAGGTACCTATCCACGTCCGATTCCCTGACGGGTGGATGGACTATCCGGATCAGGTGAAAAATATTTTGATTCGAACCTCACAAGGTACGGTGCGATTATCTGAGCTGGTAGATTGGTCGATCGGCAGTGAACCGCCTATTTATCAACGGGAAGACGGACTGTATGTCTTCAAGGTAAGCAGTGCCGTTTCAGACCCAAGTCGAATTGAGCTGTGGTCGTACATCATTCCTTATTCCATGCAAGAAAAGGTAACGATACCTGAAGGCTACACGGTATATAACGACGATGAGCTGAAGAAATTGGAGGAGAAAAAGCTCAACAAGGTTGATTGGAGCAGCCGCTTCTTGACGATTGGCAGTCTGATTGCCCTCGTACTTATCATGAGCTTGCTTTTGCAACGCAGAACGCGCGATGGATTATTTGCCCTCGTTCTCTTGCCAGTCTTGTCTGGAGGCTTTGCGCTGGGATTGCTGTGGTTAGATCGACCCATGAACGTTATGAGCTTCTACGGTATGATTGCTGCCATTGCCGTCATCGTTTTGCAGGCACTTCTTGCGATGGATGAGCTGTACAAGGCCCAATCCGAACAGGAGCGAGTTTGGGACGGTATCAAGCTGGGGGCCAAACGAATCATGGTCAATCAATCGGGGATATATTTGGCGATCGCGTTAGCTAGCCTTCCGCTAGCTGGGGGCTTGGGTAATGGGAATGATTCATTTGCGTCCTTTGCCAGTGTATTGTTGTTTGGCATTCTAATGGGGGCATTTGCCACAATGGCACTTCTTCCTGGTATGCAACATGCAGCTGTGCAAAGACAGACTGCCCATTCTGAGATGTCCTTGCCGATCCTCGCTCGTCATTTGCGGATTTGGTGGGAAAACAACCAAGTACGTCGCCGCGATTTCAAAGAAAGAAAACGGGAACAAGCCCGCTCACAAAAAACAGGACAAGTCGAAGAATCGAACCACGATTCCCGGGGGTATGTGCCTGTACAAGAGGACTTCCTGCCTCTTTCTTCTTCTACACATGACGCCAACCGCTAAAATAGGTTGGCGTTTTTCTTTTTCAATCGTTCACGTAGCTGTAACCGACTAACCAGGTATGCGTCATGGTAAGATAGGAAAGAGAATCGAAAGCAGGGGGTAGCAAACACGTGCGTCGATATCGAAAAGTATGGGATTACTTGCTTTTGATTGCCATTCTGCTTGGGTTGTTCATTTCTTCTTCACAGCCATACGCCAAGCAAGACATGCGAGGGACGATAGACAAGCTCGTGGATGAACAGAGCTTACAGGACCGTATAGGCGACATATCCATTCCGTACGGAGGCAAGGATGTGAGCCTGGAAGAAAAGGGAGCGGCTGGTTTTATCGAGTTCTTGATACGGAAAGGGACACACTTTACAGTTTTTGCCTTCTTGGCTTATAGCTGGTATCGCGTATTTTCGCATCATCTCTCGTTTGGGCAAGCACTGCCCTGGAGCGCTTTTTGCAGTGTGATGACGGCTGTTTTGGATGAATGGCACCAGACGTTTACACCGGATCGAACCGGAATGGTGCAGGATGTTTTGCTCGATGCATCTGGATCTGTCACGATGTTGTTGATAATTGCTCTCAATTACCTGTATTCACAAAGAGCATATCGTTATAAAATGTAGGGAGCCTATCCATCCTATGAGGAGAAAAGGCTGCGATTGAATGATTGGAGAGTGGAGTAGATCGTGGTAGAAAAAAAGAATGTCCTTGTACTGAACTGCGGAAGTTCTTCGGTGAAGTACAAGCTGTATGAAATGCCTTCCAAAACATTGATTGCGCATGATTATTTGGAGCAAATCCAGCGTGACCAATATGAAGATGCTATTCGGGGAGTGTTTGAATCCCTCAAACAATATTCGATAGATATCGTTTCCCATCGTGTTGTCCACGGCGGGGAAGCATTTAAGCAGTCCGTTATTATTAATGACCAAGTAAAAGACGAAATTCGTAACCTGTCCCGTTTCGCCCCGCTTCATAACCCCATTAACCTGACCGGGATTGAAGTTGCTCAAAGTCTGTTTCCTGATTTGATTCACGTAGCTGTTTTTGATACAGCGTTCCACCAAACGATGCCACCATCCTCGTATTTGTACGCACTGCCTTATGAATACTACGAGGAATACGGTATTCGTAAATACGGTTTCCATGGAACATCTCACCGCTATGTAATGGGCCGTGCAGCAGAAATGATGGGTCGCCCGAAAGAGCAGCTTCGTTTGATCAGCTGCCACATCGGAAGCGGGGTAAGTATCACGGCGATCCGAAATGGTGAATCGTATGATACGTCGATGGGGATGACGCCGTTGGCTGGTTTGTCCATGGGTACGCGTAGCGGAAACATTGACCCAGGTATCATCCCGTATATTGAGGAAATTGAAAAGACCGACACGGCTGGCGCTATTAAGATTCTGAATAACAATAGCGGTCTCATGGGCGTATCGGGTGTATCCAATGATTTGCGCGACGTTATGAAAAAAGCAGAAGAGGGACATCATCGCAGTAAGCTTGCGCTGGAATTATTTACCACTATTTTGCATAAGCATGTGGGACTGTACCTCGCGCGACTGAACGGAGTCGACGGCATTATCTTTACAGCTGGTGTTGGAGAAAACAGTTCTGCCGTGCGTGAACTGGTTTGCGCTGGTCTGGAATATGCTGGAGTGAACCTTGATCGTGAGGTAAATCGCACAAGCAAAGGCGAGGCATTTATTAGCACGAAGTACTCTCCAGTTAAAGTAATGGTAATCCCGACAAATGAAGAGCTCGTTATGGCAATGGATGCATTCGAACTAGGCCATAAATAGTTTGGAATAAGCGCCTAGAAAGAATAGGCTTTTCAGTATTGGAATTTCTCTGCTATACTAAGAGAATGAGGCTTCTGGTTTGAGGTTCTCACCATTTTTCTGAAAAAATAAAAGGAGTGCAAACTGGATGGCAGTACAAGTGGGAAGCATCATCGAAGGAAAAGTGACAGCGATTAAACCGTTTGGGATGTTCGTAGCAGTCAGCGAAACCGAGCAGGGGCTGGTCCACATTTCCCAAGTAGCAAACGGTTTTGTTAAGGATATCAATGATCACTTTACCGTGGGGGCACAAGTAAAGGTAAAAGTACTCTCCATTGATGATGCAGGTAAAATCTCGCTCTCGGTTCGCGCAGCACTCCCAGCGCCTGAGCGTCCGGAACGTGAAGAACGCCGTGGTGGTGGATATCGTGGAGGCGACCGCGGAGGGAATGCAAAACGAGAAAGCGGAGCTTCTTTCGAAGATAAGATGAAAAAATGGATGAAGCACAGCGAAGAGAACCTTGCGACAATCAACAAAAAGAACGCAAAACGCGGCTACTAAGCCTTGCGATAACGTGAAAAGGACGGGGATAATTCCCGTCCTTTTTTGCGTCTAGTGTTCCAGGGGATTTCCTTCCTTTAGCCAGTATTCAAACCCGCCGAGCATTTCTTTTACTCGAAAGCCAAGAGCGGCCAGTTTCGCGCACGCCTTCGCAGCACCGTTGCAGTTGGGACCCCAGCAGTAGACGACCATGAGCTTGGTCGGGTCCAGAACAGCCGTCGTTTCAGCGGAAATAAGGGAATGGGGGAGATTCAGAGCCCTGGGAACGTGACCATCCCGATATGCTTTCTCGCTGCGAGCATCCAGGATGTAGAAGCCTTCCATTCGGTTTTGGATGTCATTCCATACATCAGCGACATCTGTCTCGAGAGAAAGCTTGTTGAGAAAATGAGTGCGGGCTACTTCAGATGACGCGGCGGGTGTTTGCAAAACAAGGGACATATCAAAATCCTCCTCGGTACGTGTGATGGTTATGTATAAAAGCATAGCATTGAAGCATTCATCACAGTTATCTATACTATTCAATGAGGATCATTACTAATTTCTATGGGAGGCAGCGGGATGGAGCTGGTCTATTTACATACTTTTCGCGAAGTAGCTCGGTATGGGAGCTTTACACGGGCAGCAGAAGAACTGGGCTATGCTCAACCGACGGTAACGGCACAAATGCAAAAGCTGGAGCAGTCGTATGGAGCACCGCTATTTGAAAGATACGGACGCAAGCTGCGACTGACGCAAGCAGGTGAAGCCTTGCTGCCGTATGCACGGGAATTGATTCGTCTGTATGGGGAATCTAAAGAAGTGATTAAGCAACAGATGACAGGTCCGATTGCCATTGGAACGATTGATACATTGGCGGCGTTCTTTCTGCCGCCGTATTTGCAGGCTTTTTGTCAGCAATACCCTCAGGTTGATTTAGTATTGCGGACGGCTGGGGAAGCAGAAATTGTGCAACAGATCAGAGATGGTTATCTCGATTTCGGAATCATTTTCGATCGCCCTTGTACAGACCCTGAGTTAGTCACCCACGTTATTCGTGAGGAAGAATTGGTGATCGTCATGCCACCCGTACATCGATTGGCAACAGCAACGGCACTCACTGTCCATGATTTGGGCGGCGAGCCACTTGTATTGACCGAAGAAGGCTGTACGTATCGGGGCATGCTGCTGGAGGCCTTTGGAGAGGCTGGAATGAGTCAGCGAATCGCCTGCCAGTTCAGCAATCCGGAAGCGATCAAGCAGTGTGTACGCTGTGGCTTGGGTGTAGCTTTGTTGCCGCTCATGGCGGTCAAGAGAGAGCTTGCAGAAGGGGTGCTCACAGCCATCCCGTTTCAGTCAGATAAGCCGCCTTTTTCCATTCAGCTTGTTTATCATAAAAAGAAATGGCTATCACCTTCGATGGTGACGCTTGTGGATACGATTACGAGATCACAGAGAGAGGAATCGTGAGCAGGATGCAGCTAGAGACTTCACCATTTGTCGCATGTACACCCGAGGAGACAGTCCATCCGGGAGTGCAGCTCTATACCGTCAGCTACTACAGTCAAGACTTGCTGGTAAAAGCCGCCTTGGCTGTACCAGAGGCCTATTTTCAGGAGGGAGCATGTTTGCCAGCTCTCCTGTATTGCCGAGGCGGGATAAAAGGAGTGGGACGGGTAAGACCCGAGCGAATTAGCCAAATGGCAGCCTTTGGCTACGTGGTCCTCGCTCCTCATTACCGTGGCAACGAAGGCGGAGAGGGCCGGGATGAATTCGGTGGGGCAGACAGGCATGATGTGTTTGCTGCATTTGAATTGCTCCGCAACCTGGAGAAGGTGGATAAGGAGCGAATCAGCGTCTACGGCTTTTCACGCGGTGGCGTCATGGCCTTGTTTGCTGCAATGGAGTGCAAAGGCATGCTGTCTTGCGTCGTATGGAGCGGCGTCAGCGACATGTTTTTGACCTATGAGGAGCGGGTTGATCTGAGAAGGATGCTGCGCAGAATCATCGGTCACCCGCGCAAGCAGGAGGATGCCTATCGCGATCGGACGCCTTTGTATCGGATGGACGAGATTTCTTGCCCTGTGCTGATCATACATGGAACGGAAGATGAGAATGTGGGAGTGGAGCATGCTCATAAATTGGCAGATGCGCTGACGCGGGCAGGTAAACCGTATGAAAAATGGCTGGCGCAAGGGGCCAGCCATCTGTTTGTCGGAGAAGATATGGAGATGTATACGCGCAAGATGTTCGCTTGGCTGGATGCGCAAGTCTAATCTTCTTTTGGAGTAAGCGGTAGCGTGATGATGATTTCCGTTCCTTTCCCCAGCTTACTGTTCACGTGCAGCTCCCCACCGTGGTTTTCAACCATTCGACGCGAAATTGGCAGCCCGAGACCTGTCCCATCCTCTTTTAAGGAGAAGAACGGATCGAATATACGCACCAGATACTCTTGGGAAATGCCTTCTCCCGTGTCTTTGACATGAATATGGACAGCTTGTTCGTCCAGGCGGCTTTCAATGGAGAGAACGCCGCCGTCTTTCATGGCTTCAATGCTGTTTTTCATTAAATTTAACAGGATTTGCTTTAATTGCTCGACATCGACGTGAATGCGAATGCTCGGATCACAGCGGTCTACGATTTCAATCCCATGCAGCATGGCCTCGGCATTCATCAAGGGAAGAATCGAATGAACGACACCTGTTAGCGCAACCTCGCGATAATCGGGCTTGGACGGTTTAGAGAGCATCAACAACTCCGTCACGATGCGGTTGACCCGTTCAATTTCCTGTAAGATCAAGGGCAAGTAGTATAAATCGCGCTCTTGATTCGATAAACGCTGTTCCAATAGCTGAATAAAGCCGTAGATGACCGTTAGCGGATTGCGAATTTCATGAGCGGCTCCCGCTGCCAGCTGACCGACCATGGCCAGCTTCTCGGATTGATTCAAGTACTCTTGAATTTGCTCCTGTTCCGTAATGTCCAAAAAGGCGACCATCCACCCCGTTTCCTGATCGTGGTGATGATTGTGCAAAGGAATGTAGGAGACCAGGGCAATGAATGGCGTGTCGTCTTTTTTATACAAGGTCATTTTGCGATTGACGAACCAGGGGGTCGGCTCATTGCATGTGGGTGCTTCAAAGGAAACCTTGGATACGGGGTAACCGTGATCGTCGAGCTTGACCAAATGCTGTGCCAGCTGGTTTACATGAAGACCGACTGTCGCATGGGAATGGGTAATAATCCCAACAGGCAGAGAGTTTAAGATTTGCTCCCGGATGTTTTTTTCTTCGGTTAAAATTTGCCGTTGCCTTTCATCTTGTGCGAATAGATTGGCGATGCTGCTCGACATTTTATTGAACTCCTGCGCCAACTCAAGGAATTCATCTTGATGGGTATAGACGATTTGTTGGCCGAATGTTCCTTTCGATACTTCACGCGCTTGCTGCATCAGAGACTGGATCGGGCGCAGCAGCTCATTTCGGAAGTAAAACGTACAGAATAGCCCAAACAAGATAGAGGCTACGGAAACCGAATACGTCAGGATCAACGAGACTTTTATGCTCTCATTCGAATTCTGAAACTCTTTGTTCGTCTGATACTCCAGCTGATTGAGTGAAAAGGACAGATCTCGTTCCAACCGGTCGAGCAATGGCTGTACTTCATTGGAAAGGACATAGCTGACGGCGGGAACATTCCCTGCTTGCAGCAACGGATTTATTTTGTTCAAAAAAATAAAGTCCAGTTTTGATATCGATTCAATAATGGTAAACAAGCCACTGTTCGCCTCGGTTTTGGGAAGCGAGGAAAAACGAGCGGTATCGATCAGATTTGTATAGTACTGATCCAGGTAAGACTCGTCGCGTGTCAATGTATACATGTTCAACGCATATGTCTTGGTGTAAATCTGGTTTTTGACTTCCAGTAAGGCGCTCGTTTGCGGTAAGAGGTTTTGCGTCAAATACACTTCATCAGAGGTGACCTTGGTCATTTGATAGCTGAACAGGGTCGTTACGCAACCGATGAGAAGCATCATTACGAGATAGCTGAGCATGATTTTTTTCTGAAATCCAAGATTGCTGAAAAGGGGCATGCTGATTAACCTCCATACGAGCCACGGGAAGGAATGAGATTTTTCAGTTCCCGTTCTAAATCTTCACGTACATCTGCTGGCACCATGTGTCCGAATTGACTGAGATGGTTGACTCCTTCGGCAAGTCCGTACATAACTTTTCCATTGGGGAGGTCCCCTTGAATAAACTGTTCCGTAATGATGCGGTAGCACTGACGAACATCCTGCATCATGGAGGCAAGCACGTAGTCTGGAGCGATGTAGCGCTGATCGGCAATATATCCGATGGTGAATACTCCTGCGCGCTGCGCTTCTGTAATCACTTCGAGATTGAAGCTGTCGCCTGTGGTGTAGATGACATCCACACCTTGTGAAATCATGTCGCGAGTCGTGCGAATGGCCCCCTCAATGTCATTGAAATCAGGAACTTTTCCCACAACGATAGTGGTTTGGGGCGATGCCTTTTTCACGCCATCGATAAAGCCCTCTACTTGAAGTAACTCTGTGGGCTTGTCTACCATGATGTATCCGACTTTATCTGATTTCGTCATTTTAGCGGCTAGGATACCGACGAGCTTGCCGGCAGGCTTCATATCGTAACGAATCGTCGTCTGATTCGGATGCGGAGCCTCTCCGTTAAAGGAAACAAAGTGTGATTTCGGATACCGATTCGCCACGTCTGTAAAAGGTTCAGAGAAGATGAGGCCATGACCGAGTATGAGATCATAGTCGTTGGCTGCATATTTCTCAGCCACCTTCGTGATCTGCTCCGGTTTTATATTATTAGCGATTTCGAGTGAAAAGTTAAATCTTTTTTGCAGTTCTGTCATACTCTCCAGTGCACTGCTGTTCCAGCCTTGATCATAAGTGGGGCCCTCCAACAACAGGGCGACACGCACTTTGTCAGAAGAATGGCTGCTTTTATTTATGACTTTATCGAGATGCTTCATGCTTGTAACGAACTGACTGGTAATGAGCAGAAGCAGCCCGACTACCAAACCAGTAAATAAGACGGGAAATGGCAGCAGCTTTGGCATGCGGGATTCCTCCATAGAAAAAAAGCATAATCCACTTAAAAATATAAATACACGTCATGCCTATTATATCGGTTCTGTGAAGGTTGTGCATGGAAAAAAGGGATACGGACAGGCTAATCGTATGGAGAACATCCTGCATAGCGGGAACAGAAGGGAGGCGTACACGCGATGGAAAACGATATGGTGGAAATCCCCCAGATTCATATTCCAGATGAGGTAACACAGGTCGATCGACCGGAGATTGGAGAGACCACTCCACACCCGAAACCAGATAGTCCTCTGGCGTCGAATGGGACAGCTGAGCCCGCCAGCGACAGCGATTCGAAAGAGAGCAGCGAGCGAATCGGCTTTATTTCATAATACCGATCGGATTTCGCGCTATTCGACAAAAGAAGTCATTTTCTCTCGTGGACAAGCCTTGCGATTTCTGCAAAAGTAGGAAGTAGAATAGCAAGCGAGATGCGAGGGGATAAGACTGCATGGCCCGATTGCTGATAGTAGATGACGCAGCCTTCACGAGAAGGGTGCTAACGGATATGCTAGGCGAACAACATGAAGTTTGTGGAGAAGCGAGCAATGGTTTGGAGGCAATTGAAAAGTACAAGGAGCTCAAGCCAGATATTGTCACCATGGATATTACCATGCCGCACATGCACGGGATTGAAGCCATGCGCCACATCTTGGATTTTGACCGTGATGCCAAAATTTTGATCTGCTCGGCAATCGGGCACCGGCAGAAGGTGCTGGAAGCGATGAAAACAGGAGCGAGTGATTTTGTCGTGAAGCCTTTTCAAAAAGAGCAGATGCTCGATGCAATCGCACGACTTTTGTAGATAGGAAAAAGCAAACAGCCGCCAAAGCCCGGGTGGGAAGGCGGCTGTTTTTTATAAGCCATGATTTACAAGCTGATTTCTGTTCCAATGCCGTTTGCTTTCGCACGTTCATAGACCGTTTTGGCAACGGCTGTGTCCAAATAAGCAATACCCACGGATTTGTACAGCGTGATTTCTTCATCGTTTTCTCGGCCAGGCTTTTTCCCAATCAGAATGTCTCCCAGCTCAGCGTGCATTTGTTCAAAGCTCCATTCGCCGCGTTCAATCGGAATGAGCAGATCGCCGGCTTCGTGCTGGGCTCCCTCGAGTGTATCGACCACGACTTTGCTGTTTTGTACAGTAGTCAAGTCGACCTCCTGCATATGGGGAAGAAAAGCACCGATGGCATTAATATGCGTACCAGGACGCAAGCGTGTTCCATCAAACAACGGGCTGGTAGCCTTGGTGCTGCAAATCACGATTTCGGCATTCGCAACCGCTTCATTGGCGTCATCCATAACCGTGATTTGGCCTTGCCACTCCGGGTAGAGCGAGAGTAGTGTTTGTTTCATTTCGTCCGCTTTCCCACGTGTGCGGTTATAGAGATAAATGTTTGTCAGCGGACGGACTTCCATGACGGCTTGAATTTGTCCGATGGATTGTGCCCCGCATCCCAATACAGCACAGCTTTGTGCATCTTCTTTTGCCAAGTATTTGGTTGCAACACCACTGCTTGCACCTGTGCGCATAATCGTCAACAGGCTCGCGTCCATCATTGCCACATGCTGTCCAGTTTTTGCTTCGGTCAACACGATCACGCTTTGGAGTGCTTTGATATCGTGCTTGTGATTCTCCGGGAAAATACTGATGATTTTTACCGCTACGTAATCGTCCGTTTCCAAATAGGACGGCATATATAGACTGGTTGCTCCGTATTTTGGATGGTCAATGGCAGTACGAACAGGGGTGGTGACGTTTCCCAGCATATGCTCACGGAAGACTTGTTCCACATCTTCCAAGCAATCTTTCATCGTATAGATTTGTTCAATGTTTTCACGGCTTAATACTAGCATCTCATTCTTCCTTTCCATCAGGATTCGTCCAAATCCAAATCCTTTGTTTCCTTCGTAGCAGAAACTGCAATGAGAGAAATAACCCCGGAAATGACAATGTACAAAGCGATTGGCACCCACGAGTTAAAGGAGTTTAACAAGGCAGTAGCGATCAGCGGAGCAGTACCGCCCGCCAAAGCAGCGCCGAGCTGGTAGCCAACCGTTACCCCAGTATAGCGTACATTCGTACTGAAAATCTCGGAGAACATCGTACCCAATACAGCTGTGACCGGAGCCCAGAGAATCCCGAGTCCGATGACTGTAGCGACGGTAAGCCAGAGAGCTGATTTCAATGACAGCATATAAAAGTAAGGGAATGCAAACAGCATCATCGCTATAGTTCCCACGATATACAATGGCTTTCTGCCTACCTTATCGGACAGCATGCCCATGTACGGAATCGCGATGGTTGTCACTAATGTGGCGATCGTCACGGCATTGAGTACCGTTATTCGGTCGTAGCCCAAGTAGTTCGTCGCGTAGGCAATAATAAACGTCGAGAAAATATAGAATGGCGCGGTTTCTACCACTTTGGCTCCGACGGCAATCAGAACAGCTTTCCAGTGATAGCGAAATGTATCTACGATGGGAACTTTCGCAATGTTCCCCGTCTTTTTTGCTTCTTGAAAAGCTGGTGTTTCATCGATGCCATTGCGAATCCAGAGTCCTAAAAAGACAAGTGCTGCACTCAACAGAAACGGAATTCTCCAGCCCCAAGACATGAATTGATCATCGGGAAGCGCACTCATTAAAGAAATGGCCAACGTACCGAGCAGCATGCCGATTGTTACACCCATTTGCGGGATACTTCCAAAAAAGCCGCGTCTGCCTTTGCCGGAGTACTCTACGGCGAGAAGCAATGCACCTCCCCATTCACCGCCGATCCCCAAGCCTTGAATCAAACGCATCAGGACGAGAAGAATCGGAGCCCAGACGCCAATGGCATTGTAATCAGGCAGCAAACCGATCAAGACGGTAGCGCCTCCCATCAGCGACAACGTCAAGACCAGCGTCTTTTTACGACCGATTTTGTCCCCGATATGACTGAAGATCACGCCACCCAAAGGCCGGATGAAAAAGGGAAGACCAAATGAGAGATAAGAGAGCAGTAAGCCTACAGCTGGATCTGACGAAGGAAAAAATAGCTTGTTGAATACGAGCGATGCCATGGTTCCATACAGGAAAAAGTCAAACCACTCAATGGAGCTGCCAATAAGGCTCGCGACCAATGCTTTGTTTTGAACCTTTTTGGAAACGTCGGCTTGTGTTTGTAATGCCATCGGGTAATCCTCCTTTGTCGGTAGATATTGAAGTATCACTTCAATTTATGAGTGAAGTAGCACTTCAATTTTTTAAAAATAAAGCGGTTACAAATCTGATAATAACAAAGATTATAAAATGTAATATAATTTGTAGCAATAGTAAAAGTTGATACTTATGCTAACTTTACAACTTTTTTCGAGAAAGAGTATGATAGACCTATCCTTTTTACGGCGAGGTATGCAAATGGAACCTACCATTGGTGTATTAATCAAATCGCTTCGTGTCGGCAAGAAGAAGACACTCAAACAAATTGCAGAAAAAACACAGCTGTCTATCAGCTTTTTGTCCCAAGTAGAGCGTGGGAAGTCATCCATCACGCTGGAGTCATTGAAAAAAATTTCGGAAGCCTTGGGAGTGAGCCCAGGCTATTTCTTTTCGGGTGAGTCGAGTGGAGGGAATGGGCAGGTACGCAGGGCGAGCAAAGAGCGATCTGGGCTTTTGCATGCGCCTTTTGTGTATGAGGACCTGTCCGGTGATTTGACGAATCCGTCGCTGGTACCGATTCTCGTCACGCTTTCACCGTATGGAGAAAAAGGCACGCCTTTTGTACATAAGGGGCAAGAGTTTATTTACGTCCTCGAGGGTGTGTTGACTCTTTTGCTGGGGGAAGAGGAGCATGATTTGTTCCCCGGCGACAGCATTCATATGGATTCATCCGTACCGCACAATTGGGTGAACCGTACAGGCGAGGTCACCAGATTCCTTTGTGTCAATTCGCATGACAGCGACATGATTCCGACCGCTTCTTATTAATTGAGACAGAGCGTTTAGCGAAGTCATGTTTTCTACTATAATAGAGGAACGCGTAGAAAAGAGCGGTAAAGAGGTGAAAGTGTGCCCGTAGAGCCTAACTATTTTCAACAGTATCAGCATGCTGATATCGAGGAATTAGCTGATGTCATTGGAGAACTTTTGCAAAATCCGATTACGGTTGAAGATGCCGATCATAAACTGATTGCTTACAGCTCACACGGAGAAAGCACAGATGAAGCGCGCTGGTCTACCATCATGGGGCGACGGGTACCGGAAAAAGTGCTGACGCGCCTTTGGAAGGACGGCGTATTTCAGGAGCTGTTAACGCAAGGCGACCCCGTACACATCCCGGCCAAGGACGAAATCGGCTTGGGGAAACGTGTGGCGATTGCCATTCGCAGAGGGAGCGACGTGCTCGGTTACATTTGGGCACAAGAGGTGAATCGACCGATTACCCGGGAAGATGATGAAATTCTTCGTCAGGCAGCACGCGTAGCCGTCTCACGTCTCATCCAACGGCAGGGAAAACGCAAGGCGGAGGAGCAGCGACGCAAGGAATTTCTGTGGGAGCTGTTACTGGGGAATCACAGCAGTGAGGCTGTCATTCGCCAAAAAGCGGACACCTTGCAGATGCAGCTTCCAACCTCTTATCTAATTTGTATTATTGAAGCGGCAGGAGCGCGTCTGGACCAGTACTTGTATCCGTTATTAATGCGTGACAAGCTGCTCTGGGTTGTCGACGGCTCGCAAATCATCTTATTGATCGGTCTGTCCGATGCAAAAAAAGACAAGAGTGACGTACTCATTCGTAAGGTGGAACAGTTCCTTTCCGACTCGCTCGGCAAGCTCGAAGCACATGTCACGGAAGGACGCCAGGTGATTGCCGGGTACGGAAGAGATTACAAGTCGTATACAGATATTGTGAAAAGCTACAGGGAAGCGCTGCATGCGCTCAAGATCAAAAAGCTGTTTCCGCAGGAAAATGAGGGGATTCACGGGTACCACGAGCTTGGGATTTATCGATACCTCCTACAACTGAAGCAGTGGGAAGAGGAGCAGGGCTACCAGAATGAACGGCTGGAAAAGCTCAGACAGTACGATCGGGACAACCAGACCACGCTCTTGACGACATTGGAGACTTTTTTGGATGCCGCTGGCAAGGTCAACAAGACAGCAGAGCGCCTGCATATCCACATTAATACGTTGAGCTACCGACTGAGACGAATTGAGGAGATCATGCGTGTCGATCTCGACAATATGAACCAGCGGGCTGCCTTATATTTAGAGTTGAAAATAGCCAAATTAGATGGGGAACAGTAGTTTGTTTGTGAATTTTCACAAATGAAAAGACGCTAAAATTAAAGGAATCTCCAAGGAGTATGCCCGAGGATACGCTGTACAATAATAGTAACCGCAAAGAAATTGGCGTTTCCAAGGAGGACATACTTATCATGATCGTTGGAATTCCAAAAGAAATTAAAAATAATGAGAACCGCGTAGCCATTACCCCAGCAGGTGTAGCTGCTCTGGTACAAAACGGACATTCCGTTCGTGTAGAAACAAGTGCAGGGCAAGGCAGTGGTTTTACGAATGAAGATTACAAGGCAGTAGGCGCTGAGATCGTAGAAACAGCAGCAGAGGCTTGGGCGTCTGACATGGTAATGAAAGTAAAAGAACCACTCGCTGCTGAATACGGATATTTCCGCGAGGGTCTGATTCTGTTCACGTATTTGCATCTCGCACCAGAGCCTGAATTGACTCGTGAATTGATCGATAAAAAAGTGATTGCAATCGCTTACGAAACCATCCAGCTCGACAATGGCGCTCTGCCTCTGTTGATGCCGATGTCTGAAGTAGCAGGCCGCATGTCCGTTCAAATCGGCGCGCAATTCTTGGAAAAGCAATACGGTGGAAAAGGTGTTCTGCTCGGTGGCGTACCAGGCGTACCAAAAGGCGAGGTAGTCGTAATCGGCGGCGGAATCGTAGGGACAAACGCAGCAAAAATGGCGCTTGGACTGGGTGCAAATGTAACGATCATCGATGTAAACGCAGACCGTCTGCGCCAACTGGATGACCTGTTCCAAGGCCGCGTTCAAACGCTGATGTCCAATTCCTTCAACATCGCAAACGCTGTGAAAAAAGCAGATTTGCTGGTAGGAGCTGTACTCATTCCAGGTGCTCGTGCTCCACGCCTGGTAACAGAAGACATGGTAAAAGAGATGGCACCTGGTTCTGTGATCGTAGACGTTGCGATTGACCAAGGCGGGTCGATCGAAACCGTTGACCGCATCACAACTCATGACAAGCCAACCTATGAGAAGCACGGTGTGATTCACTACGCTGTAGCCAACATGCCTGGTGCAGTCGCTCGTACATCTACATTGGCCCTGACCAACGTAACCGTTCCTTACGCTGTACAATTGGCGAACAAAGGCTACGCACAAGCAATTCGCGACAACAAAGCATTGGCAAAAGGCGTAAACGTCATCGACGGCAAAGTCGCTTACAAGGCTGTAGCTGATGCGCATAACCTGCCATATGCTTCTATCGAAGAAGTTTTACTGGTGAAAAACTAGCTTCAACGATAAATAGTAAAGAAGAAACTGCTTGCCCGAGCTTACGGCAAGCAGTTTTTTAATTATTCATTCGGCCCAAGCGGGTCAGGGTATTTGACCGAATCCATCTTCATTTTTCCGGAATCACTTAAGTACATATGCACCTGGATTTGGGTCAGGGAATCAGGTGTGAGCTTATTTCGCTTGCGTATTTCGTATTTTCGCCAAGCCTGATAGTCTTTTTTAAACAAACTTTCCTCCAAGCTATACAGATCAACCCCTGCCTTGACTCCTTTCAGAAACGTCCCGCGAATTTGCTCGGCTACCTGTTCTTCAGAGTTTTTCCGTACGAAAGCAGGCGTAACCGTACTCATCATTTCACGAACGAACCCCTTTAGTCGAACATTGACCTGATAACGAGGATGGTCCCCGGTGGTTATCGGAGTGATGTCCAATTTGACATGCTCAATGCGCATTGTTGCTTTGGGAATGTTGTTTTGTCTCACAATGAGGCCAGCAAATTTCGTGTCACTATTCATCCACCGAATCCCCATTAAATCACGATTGGGGAAGTAACGCTGCCAATTTCCACGATGTATGGCGTGGATGCCATCGATGGAGAGACGAGAAATATAACGGTTATTTTCTTTCCACGAACGCTCGTACAGCGTGATGTTTGGCAATAACACGGTGTTTGATGGCTCCCAATAGTTCGAGATAAACCGAAAAAATTGGATCGGCTCGATAAACGAACGCTGCTCGTAAACATCTCTTGGCTGATGCAAGAGAGAGTCCAATGGAGAAAATCCGACCAAAGAATGAGCGCTTAATACTTTGTCAATCGGCTCCCGCGTTCCGAATACCCATTTGGTGTAACGAATCAAACCGTATCGATTCATAATATCATGGGAGGTAGTAACGCCCTTTTGCAAGAGACGCTCATGAAATACGAGGGAGGATACAAAGCCTAGAAACACGGGTACCTGTGCGTTTTTTTGCAGGTTATCAAAGGCAGACTGTAGCGTTTTCCCTTTTCCGATCGAAATGGTCGCAGGTGGTGCTTGAAGGGTGGTTGATGACTCCTGCTTGGCGACGGTAGACAAATCGGTGGATTGGGCGTATAAAACATATTCATTGTTGACGTAATCAATGCCAATTGCAGATAAGTAGCGAAGGTCCTGAATCGATTTCTGGTCCCAGCAGCCGCTAAGAAGAGTCGTTGCCAACAGCAGCATAGCAGAAGCAATCCGCATGCACTTCATTTATGATCGCCACCCGATCTCGTCCGAAAAAAACTGGTCATGGTCTTGAACAAGACAATGAACAGTGTGGACAAGGAGTTGGATGAACCCATCAAAATATACGATCTGCCAAAGGAGGTCAAGGTAGACAAGTAGTATACGATGGCAATCATCCCGAGGATAAAGCCATACATGCCGATGGTTGCGGAAAGGAAGAAAACAGCGAAACGGGCCACGGTAACGGCTCCGCTTAATGCCTGGTTGACCAGTGTGAAGGAGGCAACGACTGTAAGGGAGCCGATAAAAAGCATCGAGGGCGATGTCAGTCCTGCACGAATGGAAGCATCCCCGATGATCAGTGCTCCGACTAATGCCAGTGTCTGCCCGACGTTTTTGGGCAAACGGGCACCTGCCTCACGCAGAAATTCAAAGATAAACAAGATGATAAAAAGCTCCATCGGCGCGGAAAACGGCAGCCCTTTTCGGCCTTGTGTAACGGTAGCGAGCAATTGAAAAGGGTATTGCTCTATATTATAGGCGGACAGGGCAATCCAGAAGCCAGGCAAAAAGATCGCGATCCAAAATCCACCCAGGCGCAGCATGCGTTCCAGCCATACATAAGTAACCGGATACTGATCATCTTCGGGAGATTTGATGAGTTCGAGCAAGGTAACAGGGGCCACGATTGCCAAGGGTGAGCCGTCTATCAACACGATCACTTTACCTTGCAGCAGCATGTAAATCGCAAAGTCAGGACGTCCCGTATAATCAACTAACGGAAACAGCGAACGAGTGTTGTCACTGAGTAATTTTTCCAGGATAGCGCTATTCAAGATTTTTTTTGACCTACAATTGAGGAGCCTCTCGCGCATCATCTCCACGAGATCCGAAGATACCCCATCCGTGATATACATCATCGCAACTCTTGTACGCGAGCGCGTTCCGAGAATAAAAGGCTCATAGGCCAGGGTAATGGTTCGCATACGCTTGCGAATGAGAGCCACATTCGTGGAAAGATCCTCGACGAAGCCGTCGCGGGGACCTTTGATCGATATCTCTGTATTGGCTTCCTCAGGGCCACGCTCCGGCCGATTGGAGATATCCCAGGCGAATGGCGGGGAGTCTCCAATGAAAATCAGCAAATCTCCTGCAAACAGTCGCTCAACCCACAACTCTGGATTCGTGAAGAGCGGAAAAAGAGGCAGGGAACGCAAATCACCAATAGCCAGAAATCGCTCCAATTGCGGCAAGGCCGTATCTTGTAATTGACGAACGTCTGCAAGTCCTTCGCAATAAAGCATCAATACAGGCTGGTCCTCAGATGTGACCGTGCGCAAAAAAACGACGTCCGCACAATGCGCGAATTTTTCCCGCAGTTCCTCTTCAAGGGTCATAAGGGGCCCCCTCCTGTCTGGATGGTTTGCGCAGGGATATCAGGATGAGCGCGAGTGAGACAACAACCATGATGACGAAGTAAAGTGGGTAGTATACACGCGATAAGAAGGCTACGAATTGCATGTCGCTGTAAGGGAGGCTGGTGAGGGCAATCATGCTTCCGCCGAAAAACAGCATCATGAATTTGCGTTGCTTTCGGGTTCGTATCGTGATCAAATCTCCTAAAAGAATCAGGCAAAGCGTTATTCGAATAAAAGCACCAGAAAGCCACTGAAAAATCGAGAAAAACTCCATGTTCTCGATGTCTTTTCCGATCGTGAGTAGCCGCCATTGTTCAAATGCAGGAAAACGTTGACGAGAGGACTCCACAGGTCCAAATTCTGCAATTGCCCCTGTCAGTGGGCTGAGTGTCAACAGCAGCGTGATACCGAGCATGACAAAAAAGTGTACGAGTCGAAACGGCTTTCGTACGTGATGCTGGAGCAACAGGAGCAGAAACAGCTCGGTGAAACCGCCGCCAACGTAAAGCATCCCATGTAGCAGCGGACGAAAACCGTTCTGGAAAAGCGGGAGCAAAAGACTATAATCCTTTTTGGGAATATTGCCAAAAGCAACGAAAAATCCGAGCAACACGACTATGGGGAGCAAGACGCCTGCGGTGATTCCAACGGAGGTCATACCTCCAATAGAAGCGAGTACACATAGCCCAATCAAGGCTAAAGCGGTCACCCACTCGGGTGTTCGAGGCAAGTAGTTTACGGTTGTCCAAGTTTGCGTATCGATCAGATTCGTTAGCGCCATAAGATACAGGCAAATCATGATTGGAACGAGCAAGAGATTGCTGACGATTTTTCCTGACCGTTGTGAAATCCATTCATACAAAGACTGTTGATCCAAACTTCGATTAATCACAAACAGCAGATACGCCCAGAAGGAAAAGGGGATACCAGCAAGCAACACGCTCAACCAAGCATCTCTTCCGGCTTTACTCAATAAGAGGGGGATGACGGTTACGTGGTTCGTAATGCCGATCGTCAGCATCATCACCATAATGGCTTGACCAATCCCGATTTTTCCGTCCACTTTCATGAAAGACTTATCCCCCTGTGCGTGGTGGTGCTGTTAGGATTTGCCTGCTTGCTTGGAAATATGTATCAGGTATAAAGGTTACATCCGTCCGAAAAAGTATGGTATTCTACTATGAGGTAAAAAGGTAGAAACAGAGTAAGGAGTGCAGCCGATGTATCAGCTCATAAGAAATTATCTGTTCCAGCAAGATGCGGAAGAGATTCATGAAAAGACAATTGGTGCCTTAAGGCTGGTGGAGGATTCTGCTCCAGGCAAAAGCATCCTGAAGATGATCTATCAGGTAAAAGACCAGCGGTTGGAGAATAAGCTGTGGGGAATGACGTTTCCGAATCCAGTCGGACTTGCAGCCGGTTTTGATAAAAATGCAGAAGTCTATCATGCGTTGGGTGCTCTTGGTTTTGGATTTGTGGAAATCGGGACGTTGACGCCGCAGGGGCAGCCAGGCAATCCGAAGCCGCGTTTGTTCCGATTGCCGGAACATCAAGCTGTCATTAACCGGATGGGCTTCAACAATCACGGTGCGTATTTGGCTTCCCAGCATTTGGTCGGTTACGCATACTCAGATGTTCCGATTGGGATTAACATTGGGAAAAACAAAGTAACGCCGAATGAAGAGGCGGCCATCGACTATATCAAATGTATGGACATGCTCTATGCATACGGTCACTATTTCGTCATTAACATCAGCTCTCCGAATACCCCGAATCTGCGTGACTTGCAGGAAACAGAGAGCTTGCGTCATTTGGTGCGTGCAGTAAGGGAAAAGGCGACCGAAATGGAAGCGCGTGCCATCAAGAAAAAACCGATATTGCTGAAAGTAGCACCAGACATGTCGGATGAGCACATGCGTGATGTTGTTCACGCTGCTGTTGAAGAAGGCATTTCCGGAATTATCGCTACCAATACGACACTGTCACGCGAGGCGGTTTCCGGACATCGATTTGCCGAGGAAGCTGGTGGCTTGAGCGGAAGACCTCTTACGGAGCGTTCCGCTGCTTGGGTGAAGGAGATTTATCAAGAAGTAGGAGACAAGGTACCAATCATCGGTGTCGGAGGTATTTATAACGGCGAAGACGCCTACGCGAAAATCCGAGCAGGAGCCAGTCTCGTTCAGGTGTATACGGGGATGATTTATCAGGGCCCAGGTATCGCCAAACAAATTAACAAAAAGCTGCTCAAGCTCATGCAGCGCGATGGTTTTAAACATATTAGTGAAGTAATTGGCGTAGACGCAAAAGAATAGATAGAACAAGTACGCATAGGTAGATGGCTCCGTTTGTAGTGGGTCATCGACTTATGCGTTTTTGCTTATATTCTTCCGATTTATGTAGTGATCCGGTATAATGATGTGGACAAACATGAATTGTCTGTCAATTTCATATTGTCGGCGTTAGGTGCCTTTATGTGACGCATAAAGGGTAACAGGGAATCGGGTGAAAGTCCCGAGCGGTCCCGCCACTGTAACCAGGGAGCTCTCTTTGAGAAGGAAACCACTCATTTTCGTATGGGGAAGGACAAAGAGCGCATAGATCTGGAAGCCAGGAGACCTACCTAGTAGCCACACCCACAGAACCTTCGCGGAAAGGAGCGGTGAATACGAGGCAATGAGGCTGTATAGTCAGTCTGTTGTTTTGTGTGCACATCTCGTCCATTGATGGATGGGATTTTTTTGTTTGTAGGCAAAGAACAAAAGTCAGTGAAGGAGGAATGAACATGAATCGATCTCGTCTCGTATCGACTTGTCTGATGATCGCGGGCTTTGTCCTGTATTTTTTGCTCAATGAACCAGAGACAGGACATGCGATGCACATCATGGAAGGGTATTTGCCATTATCCTGGGCCTTATTTTGGTGGGCTGTCTTCTTGCCATTTTTTATTCTTGGGATTCGCTCGATTAACAAGATTGTAAAAGAACATCCCGAAATGAAGCTCCTTATTGGCGTTGCTGGAGCGTTTGCGTTTGTTTTATCTGCATTGAAAATCCCTTCGGTTACAGGTAGCAGCTCTCACCCGACTGGGACGGGGCTTGGCGCCATTATGTTTGGGCCTTTTGCGATGTCTGTGTTAGGGAGCATGGTGCTCTTGTTTCAAGCCTTGCTTTTGGCACATGGAGGTTTGACTACACTAGGGGCAAATGCTGTATCCATGGCTGTAGTAGGACCACTGGTGGCATACGGAATCTATCGGATGATCATGAAGGTCAACGGAAGCCAACGTCTGGCTGTTTTTGCGGCGGCTGCTTTGGCTGACCTCGCTACCTATGTGGTGACTTCGATTCAACTGGCACTCGCATTTCCAGCTGAATCTGGTGGAGTGTTGGCCTCGTTTGCCAAATTTGCAGGAATTTTTGCATTCACGCAAGTACCGCTCGCAATCAGTGAAGGTCTGTTGACCGTCCTCGTTTGGAACTGGTTGTTATCTTACAACGCAAAAGAGCTTACACAGCTTCGTTTGCTCAAACGGGAGGAATCGCTGTGAAAAAAGGATGGAACTGGCTTTTACTCTTGGGGGTAATCGTACTCGCGATTGTCCCGCTGTTGCTGGTGCAGGATTCGGAATTTGGCGGCGCAGACGGCGTGGCAGAGGAAGCGATCAAGGAAATTGCTCCGAACTACGAGCCGTGGTTTCAACCGCTGATAGAACCACCAGGGGGAGAGACGGAGAGTCTATTGTTTGCGGTGCAGGCGGCGTTGGGAGCGGGAGTGGTTGGCTACGCTGTAGGCTTGTACAAAGGTCGGTTGGATAAACGGAAAAAATGAACGGGCTGCAACCTGATTCTCTCTCTTATCAAAACAGGCTGAAACGTCTGCCGCCAGCTCATAAGCTATTGCTGGCGAGTGCATTGTTACTACTCGTCTTGGTGGGACATGTATGGATGCAGATGGCCGTCGTTGTTTGGATGACGGTATGGGTAGTGGTGTATGCCCGTATTCCTGTCCGTATCTATTGTGCCTTTATGATCGTGTCGCTCTCGTTTTTCGTGTCGGGGCTCCCTGCCCTATTGGTAGAAGGGGCGAGAGCAGGAGAAGTACACGTCCAGGTCGTGGCAGCATGGGAGTTGGGTTCGTATGTGCTCTATGTGCCTATGTCATCATTTGGTAAAGTTTGGGTTTTGTTTTGGCGTACCATGGCGAGCTTATCTTGCTTTGCTTTCATTTTGTTTACCGTGCCGTTTGCTGAAACCTTGCAGGTACTTCGCCGGCTTCGTATGCCTGTCCTTGTGACTGACTTATTAATGATCATGTATCGGTTTATTTTTGTGTTGGTAACGATTTCTCACCAGCTATGGATTGCCCAACGTTCTCGGGGAGGTCACCGCGGCTTCCGCGCGACGCTTCGAGATGCAGGGGTTCTCGTTGCGCAATTGTTTGTCAGAGCAATGCGCAAATACGAAGCTTTGCACAAAGGAATGGCGGCTAGAGGCTTCGGGGAGAGCATGCAGGTGCTCTCGTTTCATACACATGCTCGTTCGCGACGCTATGAGTGGGAGTCAATCGTAGGCTGTATGCTGCTGGTACTGCTTGAGTGGTGGACAGGAGGTTGGTGGTTATGACATCAAGGTTGTTGGAGTTCATCGATTTGCAGTACACGTATTCGGGAGGGCGGGGACCCGTCCTGTCAGGGCTGTCCTTATGGATTCCAGAGGGAAAAAAATGTGTCCTTTTGGGACGAAATGGCTGTGGGAAGTCGACCTTGTTCTTGCATGGAAACGGGATCATCGAGCCACAGCAGGGACAGGTGCTGTGGAAGGGGAAACCGCTTGTATACAAACGAGCCGCACTGCAAGAGATGACGCAAAAGGTAGGCTTGGTCTTTCAAGATCCCGAGCATCAGCTGATCGCAAGCACGGTCGCGGAAGATATATCCTACGGTTTATGCAATCAGAAGCTGCCTGAGGACGTAATCCGGGCAAAGGTAGAAAAGGTGCTGGATGCATTCGGATTGAGAGAGCTGGCAGAAGCTCCGATTCATCATTTGAGCCTGGGACAAAAACGACGTCTGGCACTCGCGGGGGTCATGGTCATGGAGCCCGAGCTTTTGCTATTGGACGAGCCTACTGCGTATCTGGATCGCTATCAGACAAAAAATTTGCTGCGGGAGCTCGATACCATTCACCGGCAAGGAACGACTGTTTTGATGGCGACACATGATATGGATATTGCCTTTGAATGGGCAGAATGGATTTGCATCATGGATGAAGGCAGGCTTGTGTTCGCGGGAGATCCGCAGGAGGCATTGGAAAATAGAACTATGCTGGAGAGTCTTCATCTGGGTATGCCGTTGCTCGTTGATGTGTGGGAGGCACTGCCTGAGCAGTGGAAGCGGGAACTTGGCGGAAATATTCCCCGTTCGGTCGACGAGCTGCGAAAAATGCTCAGTGTTCAGCGGGTTTGGTGAATGGAGTGGGCGCTTTCGGGTAAGCTAACCCCAAAAAGCCATGGAGGTACACAGTATGGAACAAGACTCTATCACGAGCACATCGGTCCCGAATCATCAGGAAAAAGGAATCTCTCGCCATGTAAAGGATGAACTGATGTATCAAGTATTGGAGAAAGAGATGACTACCGACGAGCAGGAAAAGAAGCTAAAAGATGATTATTTAAAAGGAAAGGCGTAAATTTGCGCCAAAAAGCCCTTCTCGCCACATAAAGGCATGAAGGGCTTTTTTACATGGGATGGTTTAAGTAATATTCACGGTAGAGCAAATCTTGACCGCGGGTAAGAAGATTTGTGCGAATTTTGTAGGGATATGTCCATTCATCACGAATAACGTAAAGAAGGCACTTACTTACAATGGGAGAAGTGATGAGGTTGTGATTTCAACTTTGAATAAGACGCTATGTGTTCAGCAACTCGTAGAAAAATTAAGAGACAAGCAGCTTCTTCATGTACCAATCGCTGATCTTCGAGAATCCAATAAAGTGTTGTATGAATACGTCAATCAGCTCAATGACTCGATTGCGATCATTCCGACCACGATTAATTCTGTTATTACAGGCGTCATCCGTTTCCAGGAAGGGTACTTTATTACCTTGGGCATGCTCATTTGGAAAGACGCCAACAAAAAAGGGGCGTTCAAGGAAGGGACGTTTCTTTTTTACAAGCATGACGCTCATGATTCGATTGAGGATTGCGTCCATATTACCAATTCCATCGAAAATCACAATCTGATGGAAAGTTTGTTCTTTGCGTGCTGCGAGAGCAAGGATGGAGATTCCGTACTTTCCTATTCGCATATCGAGCATGCGATTACATACGGAGAGCTGTATCGTGATATGAAGTCCAAAATCAAAAAAGGGTTTGCGTAGTTTTTTGTTAGTAGAGCAACTTTACATGCCAAGTTTCGGATGATATACTACTGAAAATTTATCAAATATTCCAATTGAAGAGGAGTTTTCCTACTTGATGATCAAAAAGTAACGTCTTGCCATTCACCAGTTGGCCCGACCCCCTCCATGTAAATGGTTTTGTCTACCCACAAATAAAAACCACTTACAACAATATGGAGGAATATCACGATGAGTAAACCTGAAATGAATGTTGCCTTAGTAGTCGGTCCGGATACGGACCTGGATAGCCAAGCAATCCGAAATACACTTGAGTATTTTGGAGCTCGAGTCTTTACGTACTGGATTGGTCGACCAAGCGATTTGATCGATGTATTGAATGGCAGCGACCTATACCCAAATACCGACATGATTATTCTGAATTTCCATGGCGATGAGGGAAGCCTCATCATGCCAGAACTGGGCGAGGACGTTTATGAGGAAGGAGAACCAAAGGGTGATTTTGGTCCTGACGAGGTAAGGCGTTTTGCCAAGCTGGATGGAAAAATCGTGTTAGGTAACGGATGCTCGCTTGGTGATCCCGAATTAGCGAAGGCCTTTCTGGACAGTGGTTGCCAGACGTATATCGGGCCAGAGGATTACCCAGACGGAAATTCTGCGCTGATGTTCGCACTGCGCTTTTTCTACGAGGTAATTCAAAACAAGAAAAGCGTGGAAGAAGCTTTTCGAATCGCAAAAGCAACTGATGAAGAAACCGAGATGTATCAGCTTTATGTAAAAGAGTAATTACAACGCAAAGGGAGCCTTGAACTAGGCTCTTTTTGCATTCTTATGCCTGAAAAGTCGTACATGTGTTATTCGTATTTGTCGAGAATTGTCAGGTTGTTATTCTTGTTGGTAGTCATATTTTGGATTATGGTAGGAGAGATTTATTTCAATTTAGGGGGAATTTCTTTGAAAAAAATGGCTTTTTTCATAGTGGCTTTCGCCATCATGTTGGTTGGATGTAGCTCCGGGCAATCAACGGATACGGTAGCACCTGTTCCAACAACGCCAGCTGACACGGCTCCAGCTGAAGGAACCGCGCCAGCTACACCAGCACAAGAAGCGACTGCTCCTGCAGTGACAGAGAAAGCAACGATCACGAAGAGTGAATTTGAACAGATTGAAAATGGGATGAGCTTGGAGGAAGTAAAAAAAATAGTGGGCGGAGAAGGCGAACTGCTTGCTGAGGTTGGGAAAAAGGGAGAGGAAGGACACACGATCGTCTACATGTATAAGGGAGAAGGGGCGATTGGGGCAAATGCGAATTTTTCTTTCCAAGGCGGGGTTCTGCAAGTAAAATCGCAAATCGGACTTCAATAGCATGAAAAAGGGCGCAGGCAAATGCTTGCGTCCTTTTTGCTTAGTAGGTCATGGTACAGGCAAAATAGCCGCGATACGCATACAGTACTGTGTCTAAGGAAAGGAGGAGGCAGAATGGGTTTCTTTAATGGCTTTGATGACTTTGCTCTGATCCTGGTATTGTTTGTTTTGCTTGTCATTGTCGGATGTGATTGTGATTAGGAAATGGGTTTAGCAAAAGAGTAATGCAAAGGGACATACAATCCCTTTGCATTATTCATTTATGAAACGAGGTGAGAGTGAAGAGTGGCTAGAAAAATCAATGGTTTTACCCCAGAGTTTTCTGACTGGCTCAAGTCAAATAAGGTCTCGGTCAGAAAGCTGCAAAAAAATCCTGAATCCCTTGGTCAGTATTATCAAGAGTGGGCAAAAACAAGCCGTAGGACGAGAAAAGAGTCTAGAGCGCCAAGGGTTTCAAATCTAAACCTTGATATGGATTCCATTTTAAATGGTGTACGCATAGCGAACGAGGTATTCAGAACGTTCCAAGGAACAAATGGGATTGGAAGCATGTTTAGAAGGTTCATGTAGTGTATCACGAATCTTGTCGGGATTTATTCCAGCAATCCAAGCTCTTCGTATACCTTTTTGGACACGACACCGTTTGGTATTAACTTTCGATCCCGTTGAAATTTCTTTAGAGCTGCAGTTGTCGAGGATCGAAACTTGCCATCGCATACCCCGTGATAATAACCAGCGCTCTTCAATCGAGATTGGATGAGCTGTACATCTCCACCAACATCGCCTTCGGCTAAATCTCTAGGGTCGTGGCTCGGGTCCCCCAATATATGACCATAAATCGTTACTTTTGTTCCGAGTGGAATCATCTTGAACAGTTCGATGACGTCGTTGTTTCGCATGCGGATACAACCATGGCTCAAATGCTGTCCGATGGAGTGTGGCTTGTTTGTGCCGTGGATGCCATAAATTCCCCAAGGGACGTTTAAGCCTAACCATCGTGGACCGAATGAGGGTCCCCAATCTTTTCCTTTGGATATGATTTTGTATTCTCCAACTGGTGTAGGTGTAGAAGGATTACCAACTGCAACCTGATAAGTTTTTACTGTTTTTCCATGCTTTTTGACAATTAACTTATGTTTTCTAGGATAAACCTCAATCGTAATAATCCCTTGGTCGCTTATGATTGGTAACGAATGCTCGGCGTAAACGATTTTTTGACCGATTTCTATTTCAACAGGAAAGCTTACGGTTAGGAGAAGTATTGCAGCGAAACAAATGAGCAAGCGAGTTATCGTTCGATTCACCATTGTAAATGTTCATCCGATCATCTGTTTTTTTCACAGTACAACTTTAATTTGTGTATGGAAACAGCGTTTTATTCGGGAGCATGTAAAAGCCCTCCTCAGCTGAGAAGGGCTGTTTCTTTGCTTATAGGTCGTAATACAGCTCATACTCTTTCGGATTCACAGTCCGCTCGACTTGCTCAATCTCACCGCGTTTTTGTGCAATCCAGCCTTCAATTACTTCTTTTGTGAAGACATCTCCCGCGAGCAAGAAGTCATGGTCTTGTTCAAGTGCGACAAGTGCTTCTCCGAGAGAGGCGGGAGCGCTCTTGATTTCGTGTTTTTCTGCATCGGACAAGTCGTAGATGTTTTTATCCATTGGGCCAAAGCCCAGTTCACGCGGGTCGAGCTTGCGCTTGATTCCATCGAGGCCAGCCATCAGCATGGCAGCAAAAGCCAAGTACGGGTTAGCAGTAGAGTCCGGGGTGCGGAACTCAATGCGAGACGCTTTTGGCGTAACCGCAGCAATCGGAATCCGAACAGCAGCAGAGCGATTTCCTTTGGAAAAGACCAAATTCACGGGTGCTTCGTACCCGGGAACTAGACGCTTGAACGAGTTGGTGCTTGGGTTCGTCAAGGCGATCAGAGCAGGGGCGTGGTGCAAAATACCGCCAATGTAGTGTAGCGCAGTCTCACTTAGGTTTGCGTAACCGCCTTGCTCATAGAACAACGGGGTATCGCCGTTAAACAAGCTTTGGTGAACGTGCATACCAGATCCGTTGTCGCCAACGATTGGTTTTGGCATGAAGGTAGCAGTTTTGCCATGTTTGGCAGCTACGTTGCGCACGATGTATTTGAACAGCAATAAATTGTCTGCTGTACGAGTCAGTGTATCGAAACGGAAATTAATCTCACCTTGACCGGCTGTTGCCACCTCATGGTGATGGCGCTCCACATACATGCCGCATTTCGTCATCAACGTGCACATTTCATTGCGGATATCCATTTGGGAGTCGGTTGGTTGAACAGGGAAGTATCCTCCCTTGTTACGTACTTTGTAGCCGAGGTTTTGTCCTTCTTTTCCTGTGTTCCAGAAAGCTTCTTCTGAATCGATGTGAAAGAAGGAACCGGACGGACCAGAGGCATAGCGTACGTTGTCAAAGAGGAAGAACTCGGATTCTGGACCAAAGTAAGCAGCGGTAGCGAGGCCGGATTGTTGCAGATAGGCTTCAGCCTTGAGTGCAATGCCACGAGGATCGCGTGTGTAGACGGTGTTGTCTGGATTGACGATGTTGCAGATGATATTCATGGTTTTGGTTTCTACGAATGGATCGATGAAGGCCGTTGCTGGATCGGGCATCGCTACCATGTCGCTTTCTTCAATGGACTTGTAGCCGATTAGACTGGAGCCGTCAAATGCAACGCCATTGCGGAATGTTCCTTCATCTACCGCGTAGGCAGGAACTGTGACATGGTGTTGGCGGCCGAGCAGGTCAACGATGCGAAAATCTACATATTCCACTTTTTCTGCGTCAATTGTGGACAAGACTGTTTTCATATCCAACATGATTCACTCCATTCACGAATTAAATTTACGAATTCATTATCAACGTTCGGTTTTTCCTTAATTTCTATATTCCGAATTATATCGACAATTCACATTGTTCGTCAAGAGGTTTTCTGACGTTTGTTGTCAGATTTTCTAACATTATATTGTGGGGTTTAGAAAATGGTTACTTTCTAATAAAATGTAGACAAACCAAGACTTATAAACGCGGAGGCGATATAGATGAAGGTTCTCGTACTGGGAGCGGGGGGCATTGGCGGTTATTTTGGTGGCAGGCTGGTTGAATCTGGGGTAGATGTAACATTTCTTGTGCGCGAACGTAGATACAAACAGTTGCAGGAGCGAGGCTTGCGCATTCAGAGCATTCATGGGGATTTGCTTTTGGAACAGCCACAACTGATTCAAGCAGGGGAGGAAGCAGGACCTTTTGATGTTGTGCTTTTGTCCAACAAAGCTTACACGCTAGAAGATAGCGTTGATGCCATCGCTCCGTACGTAGGCGAGGACACGGTCGTCATTCCACTATTGAATGGAATTGCGCATATGGAGCTGCTGTGGGATCGTTTTGGCCGGGAGCGTGTGCTCGGAGGTCTTTGTTTCATTGAGACGACGCTGAATGCTGACGGAGATGTCGTGCAGACAAGTCCTATTCATGATACGGTTTTCGGTGAGTGGGAAGGCGGCAAAAGCGAGCGTGTAGAGCGAATTGAGCAAGCTTTTTCCAAGATCAATGGAACGATGCGTGCAAGCGCAAATATTCAACGGGAAGCCTGGCACAAATACTTGTTTATTGCGACGTTTTCCGGTATTACCACACTGATGAATTCCGCTGTCGGTCCTATCCGGGAATCGGCTTGGGGCGTAGAGTTGACACGTCAGCTCGCTGAGGAAATCACTTCTGTTATGAACGCTTTGGGGGCACCAATCAAGCCGGATATCGTCGACAAGCAGATGGAGACTTTCCAGAATCAGCGTCCTCAAACGAAATCTTCAATGCTACGTGATATGGAAAAAGGCCTTTCGGTGGAAGCAGATCATCTGCAAGGCTATCTCTTGGAGAGAGCGGAACAAAATGGCTTGTCCACGCCACTTTTAAAAGTTGTCTACAATAATCTGAAGGTTTACGAACAGAAGCGTGCAGGAGACAAATAAGGTATAATACGGGGTGAAATGCTTTCGCTCACGCATTATAAAAAGTAGGAGGGGTAAAGATGGAAGTCATCAAGATTTCCCCCCGTGGATATTGTTACGGTGTAGTGGATGCCATGGTCTTGGCACTGCGAACAGCGCAAAACTTTGACTTGCCCCGCCCGATTCATATCTTGGGCATGATCGTACACAATGCTCACGTCGTCGAGGCGTTTGAAAAACAAGGGATAAAAACATTGGATGGAGAGGATCGACTGGCTCTCTTGGATCAGATCCATGAAGGAACAGTAATCTTCACTGCCCATGGGGTGTCTCCTGAGGTGCGCAAGAAAGCGCGCGATAAAGGCTTGACCGTCGTCGACGCGACTTGCCCGGATGTAACAAAGACACATGATTTGATCCGTGAAAAAGTAGCAGAAGGCTATCATGTGCTCTACATCGGCAAAAAAGGACATCCAGAGCCAGAGGGCGCTATGGGGATCGCGCCGGATCACGTACATCTTGTTCAAAAGCTGGAAGAGCTGAACGCGCTCGATCTGCCGACAGACAAGCTGATCGTAACGAACCAGACGACGATGAGCCAATGGGATGTCAAACATCTGATGGACGCCATTCTTCAGCGTTTTCCAGGCGTGGAAGTGCATAATGAAATTTGTCTCGCTACACAGGTTCGTCAGGAAGCTGTAGCAGGGCAAGTTGGAGAGACAGATTTGTGCATTGTCGTAGGCGATCCGCGCAGCAACAACTCCAATCGTTTGGCACAGGTCTCGGAAGAAATCGCGAATGTTCCATCGTATCGAATCGCTGATTTGTCTGAGCTGGACATTGAATGGTTGCGTGGAAAGAAAAATGTGGCGGTAACTTCTGGAGCTTCGACGCCGACTCCATTGACGAAGGAAGTCATTTCCTTCCTGGAGCAGTTCGATGAGTTCAACCCGGCTACATGGGAGAAAAAACGGACAGTCAACATGGCGAAAATATTGCCAACGGTAAAATAAATAATGTAGGCATGCTCTGTGTTATGTTTTCTTACACGGTTAATTAACCTCAAAATAGGAGAGTTATATGCCAGAATTACTTTCCGGTATAGGGCTGGGGGGCGCAAAAGGCAGATACGTAAGTCTTTGCGCCCTTTATCTTTTTATTTACTACGGGTTTGGCGCTTTTGCTCCGCTCATTACGCAATACTACGAATCCATCCATCTAACTGGGACCCAAATTGGTCTCATCAGTGCAGTCGCGCCGATCGTTTCCATAGTGGCGCAGCCGATGTGGGGTATGATCTGTGATCGCTATCAAATTCGCAAAACTGTGCTGATTCTGACATTGATCATCACCGGCTTGGTGGGACTTCTCTTTACGGGTGTTTCCACCTTTGTTTACGTATTTTTGCTCTACATACTTCTGTCGTTTTTTCAAAGTGCTGTCGTTCCCATCTCAGATAGTTTGGCTCTTGGTTATGCCAAGGGACATGGCATGCAGTTTGGCGACATTCGCTTGTGGGGAGCCATCGGCTTTGCACTAGCGGCATTCATCACAGGTCTTCTCGTCGAGCAATGGGGGCCACATGTTCTTTTTTACTCGTTTTGCTTGGCGTTTCTGATTGCCATTCTGTTTCTTCAGAAGGTTCCGGAAGAAGTGACAGAGGCTTCGCGGTTTCGTGTCAGTATGCTTGCGGGGATCAGGGATTTGGCGCGTATTCCGCGATTTGCGCTGTTTTTGATTTCATCGTTTTGCATGATGGGCTCTGTGAATGCCAATAATATTTGGTTTTCCCTGTTTTATCAGGATATCGGAGGAACCATTGCCGGAATCGGTCTTGCCTTCTTGTTGTTTGCAGGCAGTGAGGCTCCTTTTATGAAGCTGGCAGGTTATATTGTCCGCAGGTGGGGACTGGAGTTGACGCTCTTGCTATCTGCGATTTTTTGCGCGATGCGCTGGTTCTGGTATAGTTCAGCTCCGAGTACCACTGCCGTGATTGCCATGTTCTTTGTGCAAGGGATTTCAGTAGGCTTTTATTTGGCGACAGCAGCCCAATTTGTGCGCGAAAATACGCCCGCATCCCTTCAGGTGACGGCGTTGGCCATCTTCTTTTCGGTAGGAGGCGGGCTTGGTGCGATGTTTTGTAATTTGGTAGCAGGGTGGATCAAAGATTCGTTTTCGGTGCTAGCCATTTATTTGTTTTTTGGAATCATCACCGCGATCGGGATCATTCCTCTGCTCATGATAAAATTCGGACGGTGGAAGCAAATCTCACCAGACGAAGAAGTGCAAACTAGTCAATGACGAGCATGCCTTGGAAGCCTGTTTCCGGATAGCCAGGTGCGTCTGATACGAAATGAAACCGACCGCGTTTGGCGGCTGAAAACTGTAAAAGAGTCGATTGGGTCGGCTTCAGCTCTGTAGATGCAAGGTTTAGATCACGAATGGATAGATTGTGAGGGCGCGTATCGGTGTTGACGATCATCAACGAGACTCGCTCTCCTTCGTGTGCAGTCAATTGATTGGGCAAAAAGCCAGCGCTAGAAATCGTAACGGTATGTGTCCGCGTCGCGACAGCGTACGAAGCGGGCAGGCGATGGTGATGATGTGTCCAAAGTAGCGTTAATGTCACAGCCAGAGCGATGATTGGATAACGAAGCTGCCGATACCAGTGACGAGACATTTTGCTTTCAACTCCTTTGAGGACCATAGCTTGGGAAGTTACTATTATCCTGTCCTCGGAGTGAGGGGGATAAACACCTTTTTCCTATTCGGATGAGGTCAATAACTAGATCTCTTACATGAGGAATGTCTCGTGTAGGGCTAGCCTACTAATCCCGATGAGTAAGCCCGTGTCTTCGGGTGGATTCATTTCCGTGTTGCGCTACATTACAATGGAAATTGGTTTTTATATCCAATCCATGAAGGGGTTGAAAAGCGCATGAAAAAAATCGTTTCTAGAATGATCGGATTGTGTATGGCCGCACTGCTTGTACTTTCCTTGCAATCTGCAACAAATCCGCTCCAAGCTCTTGCTTCTACGAAAGCAGCAACAAATACCGAGACGACATCAAAAACAGACAAAAGTGCCTTGCAAAGCCAATTCCACTTGAGTCATGTTGTCAAAATCTATGTCCCATCTACGATGAACGGAAGCATCCCGGTTACAGATGAAGTTCATGCAAAATACGTCGACCAATCATTGACGAAATTTTCAAATCTCTTCGGAGGAGCGACCGCCATTAGCGGAACGGGTGGATGGGTAGACGATAACAAAAAACTGATCAAGGAGAAAGTCACGATCGTTTACAGCTTCGCTGAAAAACTCGACAATCAGGCACTGGATGAAGTCGTAGCCTACGCCAAACAATTGAAGAAGGATATGACGCAATCCGCTATTTCTCTTGAAGTGGACGGTAAGATGTACTTTATTGAATAAAAGGGTGGAGCAAAAAAGACTGTTGTGCTGTAACGGTCTTTTTTTTGCTTTCTGTAACACATTACTCTGTCATACATAGTAATATGTGTTATGCTATAGCTGCGAGGTGAACGAGATGAGTGACAGCAGTATCAGCAGTGACATTATCCGCGGTCATATCGATACGATTATTCTCCGTGTCCTGTGTGACGGCGATAACTATGGATACGAAATCATCAAAGCCATTTTCAAAAACAGCGGTGGGCGTTACGAATTGAAAGAGCCTTCCTTGTATACCAGTTTGAAAAGACTAGAGGCACACAAGCTGATTGCTTCGTACTGGGGAGATGAGAGCCAGGGGGGCAGACGCAAATATTATCAGGTGACAGAAGCAGGGAGGGAGGCGTACGAAAAAGCGCTGGCATCCTGGAAAGTCGCTAAAGAATTGATTGACCAGCTCATCGAAAGGCGGGAGGAAGTGTGATGGAGAGTTTACAGCACTATGTCGATCAATTGTTTCAAAAATATCGAGGAAGTAAGAAAATCGAGGAGCTCAAATGGGAAGTATTGAGCAATCTGGAGGCAAAGGTCGCCGACTTAGTTGCAGATGGGCTATCACTGGATGAAGCGGTGAAAAAAGCAAAAGCCAATCTCCCTTCGATTGATTCGATTGTCGGAGAACGCCGCCAAGTATACATATTTCCACTTGTGCAAGAGTTGTTGCAACTCGGATTGTTGTACGTACTCATTGCCTGGATCGTGACTATGCCTCTGCGAATTTGGGGCATGGGTATCTTTTTGAACTATAGTCTGTTTGCGATTTGCATCCTCATCGGAATCGTCTATTTGATCTTGCTAGGTAGCAATCGACCGGCTTCCTCACATCATTTGACCAGTCTGAATGTGCGGTCTGCTTTTTTGCTGCGAAAAACAGGCTGGATGCTGTGGGCGCTTTATATTGTCGGGACACTCGTCTTTACGACTGCGCTCTATTTTGGCAGTAATCTATGGTTTTCAACGCCAGTGAATCTTACTGGACCTTATCAATTCGCTAACGTTGCCGTATCATATGCGCTGCCTTTTCTCTCAATCCTTATACCATTGTGGCTCCACGCCATTCCGCGGCTTATTTTAAAATACGATGTAGGGGAAGGTGACGTCATTGCGAAATAAAATCATACTTGCCTTGGTTCTCATCGGGGTTGTCCTGTTCATGGTCATTCAGATCGTCATTATCCCGGAGAACGAAGCGCAATCAGAGCAATATCAATTGGCTCAGCAAAGCCCGCTGACTCACGATTTGGAATCCATTTTGCCATACAAAAACAAGTACATGGGCGCTACTTCGAATCTGGTTATGTTCAATCATCTGCCGTTGGATCAGCTCAAGAGAACCTTTCAGCTTCGTCCGGAGAAGTTTACGATTGAGATCCATTACGAGGACAAGACGACCGACGTCGAGGCGAAATTGTTCAAGCAAGCGATGCTGTATAACTCCGTGTCAGCCTTTGCACTGGTAGACAATTTGCAAACAATCGAATACCGTTTTTCAGATACTACGATTGTTGCCACACGAGTTGCCATGCAGGGCCTCTTCGGTGAAGATTTAGCATCGTTGTTGACGAAAGAAAAGTGGCGAACAAGTGTGCAAGACAAGTTGCGGGATGATAAATTTGTTGAAGAGGGTATGAAACAGCTTATAAATGAGTAAGACAAAAGCAATGCAAAGGAGCTTCTATGTTATGCATTGCTTTTTTTATTTTTGGATCGAACAAAAGGGGAAGAGGGAAATAGAGGCCATCCTTTCCAGAATGGCCTTTCATTTTGATGTAAACCTTAATATATCGAAATATCCGTTCCATAAAGGTGAAGACGAAGGCGTTTAGCAATGGACAGCGAAGAATAATTATCCCATGATGTACTATATAAAGGAATCCTTTGAGACCGTCTTATCGCTTGGGCCCATGAGGACGTTACGTGCATCGCATATCCTTTTCCTCTATAATCTTTCAATGTTTCGACTCCGGCCTCTGCAGCCTTATCGCTACTTCTTGCGCTAAAACAGACAGATACGGCCATGTTGTTTTCCGTCACCATAAAACAAGGTCCTCGAAACTTCAGTTCCGATAAAAGGGTAGGAAACCCTGGTTCCAAGCAGTATTTATTCTCTTCAGTGACCAAGGTGGCGTCTGTGTAATCCTTTACGGTTTCATGAAATGTAAAAGCCGGCCCCATCCATAAGCTTCTAATTTTTCTGTCTTTCTCCAACGCGTGAATAACATTAGGCAGTTGCTCGGTTGAATCACCCTGATTCAGGGATTGCATGATGTCATGGATTATGCGATTTGGTACGTCGCTGTGAAATCTTACAATACTGCCAGCAACAGTCTGTCCCCAAAAAAATCGAGGAGCAGGCTGGTTCGTTGGCTCATTAATCGTTGTGATACGTCCAGCATGATCATGAATATAGAGTACTCTTGCTTGAATACTCATTAGTTCTAAATAGTTGTACAAAGGCTTACCTCCTCTATTGATCACTCACCCTTTCCCTGTACAAATTAATTATCATCAAAGATCACTCGCTCTCGGCATAATCTGTATTCAAGATATCATCTTTCAGAAGCAGTTTGAATTGTCTTCTTTACGTTTCAACAAGTAAACTTGCCGTCATTTGAGATACGGTTCTCCGCGCTAGTCTTACTTGGGCTTTTTATTCGGATAAAAGATAAAAGGGGCGAGCCCGTCACTCGTCCCTTTTGCTTTTAGATAAATACATGTAACAACAAATAGATGGCCGCAGCCAGTAAGGCAGAGATCGGCAGTGTAATAAACCAGGTGATCACGATGCGTTTAGCGACGCCCCAATTGACGCTTTTCAGCCGTTTGGCTGCGCCGACCCCCATGATCCCGGAAGAGATGACATGGGTAGAGCTGACAGGCAAACCTAGCTGCGTAAAAGTAAAAATGATCGAGGACGATGTGAGGTCGGCCGTGGCTCCATTGATTGGTTCAATCTTGGTGATTTTGCCCCCGACCGTCTTGATGATTTTCCAGCCTCCGACAGAGGTTCCCAAGCCCATCGCGAGCGCACAAATGAACTGCACCCAAAAAGGAATCGTGCTCGTATCTGCATGCAGGTCAGCGGCTACAAGAGCGAACACGATAATGCCCATCGCTTTTTGTGCGTCATTGGTTCCATGTGTAAAGGATTGCAGGGCCGCCGTGAAAATCTGAAAGAGGCGAAAACCCCGATTAACCTTGGTAGGGGGAATCATGATCCGACTAAAAATGAAATAAACCAAATTCATCATGAGGTAAGCGGCAACCAGCGCGATAACCGGTGACACAATAAGCGCCTGGAAGATTTTTAAAAAACCAGCCCAGTTGATTTGCGCGCTCCCGGCAGAAGCAAGGACTGCACCTACGAGTGAGCCGATGAGGGCATGAGACGAACTGCTCGGGATACCGTACCACCACGTAATCAAATTCCAAAGGATCGCAGACAAAAGAGCTGCCATGACCACAAGCACACCGAATTCCAGCTTGGCTGGATCGGCGATATCTCCACCGATAGTTTTGGCGACCCCGGTAAATGTCAGGGCACCGATAAAATTCATGATAGCTGCTAGAGCAATGGCAATTTTAGGCGGGAGAGCTTTGGTGGATACGGTGGTTGCAATGGCATTGGCTGTATCATGAAATCCGTTGATAAAGTCAAAGGAAACAGCCAGGATAATAACCGCAATAACAAGAGGAAGGCTCGTATGCATGAAAGTAGGTCTCCTTGGTTTAAGAGTTGCCCATGATCACGGATTCCATCGCATCGGCGACATCCTCGCAATGATCCATGACATCTTCGAGCACTTCGTAAATCTCTTTGAGCTGCATAATGTGAATCGGATCGCTCGAGGTCTTGAACAATTGCCGGATGCTCCCCCTCACCAATTCATCCCCTTCGCTTTCCAAATCGTTAATGCGGATGATGTACTCCTTCATTTCAGACAGCTTTTGCTTTTGGAGCAGCTCGATGGCGAGAAGAATTTGCTTGGTAGCGTCTTCGATGAGTTGCCCGAATCTGACCATCGTTTCATCTGCTTCAATAATGTCGTACATATAGAGCCTCGAAGCGCAAAACTCCAATCCGTCCAATACGTCATCCAGTTTGACGGCAAGGTCCAGGACGTCCTCTCGCTCGATGGCTGTAATAAATGTCTTGTTGATTTGCACGATGATTTCATGGATGAGCTTGTCGCCTTTTGTTTCGTACTCCTTCATCTCTGTAGAAAAGGTTTTGACAGTCTCCAATGAAGTTATCTTGTATTCATTAAAATAGATCGCTGTTTGATGCACATTTTTCGCAATCTCATACAAGTCATCCAAGAGTGCATCCGATTTGGTAAAAAGCATAAACAAACCTCCACTTCGAAAACCCGATTAGAAGTATTTTGAGTGGAGGAGGTGGGGATTATGCACTTTTTCACTAACTCTTTACGTCGTTAGTAATTGGGCTGCCATATAGACGGCCACTCCCCACATGATCACAGCTGAAACCATATTCATACCACGCTGTAATTTTCCAGACTGATCCAATCGTCCTGCTGTACGACCAGCTACGGAAAGGCCGAAAAACCAGAGACAGGATACGAGAATGCAGGCAATCGTAAAGCCCCATTTTTCTGTTCCGGTATAGCTGAGTGAACTGGTGCCGATCACGCCGATCGTGTCGAGAATCGCATGTGGGTTCAATAAAGAGACAGAGGCAGCAAACATGATTTGCTTTTTTGCAGAAAAGCGCTCTTTCTCTCCATCCTCCGTATTTGGACGGCTACGCCACGTTAAATATCCCATGTACATCAAAAAGAAGAAGCCGACGACATACAGAACTGTTTTCAGCCATGTGACTGTCAATACGACCAAGGAAACTCCCAATACCGCCAATAAAATGAGCAGGGTATCACAGAGTGCCGCAGTCAGTACGACTGGCATGGCGCGAAGTAATGTAGGTTGTAGAGCCCCCTGATTAAAAACGAAAACATTTTGTGCACCGAGCGGTAAAATAAGTCCAAAAGCAAGCACAAAACCGTGCAAAATCGCTTCCAGCATGATCATTTCCTCCCCGTTTCTCTCTGGATGCAAAGGCTATTTGCATTACTGTCATTATTCACGTTTGTGAATCCGTTGTCTCCAGCCAATTGGTTTACATCCAAACCAACCAATTTGTACAATGATAAGACGAGGAGGAATGTGCCTGTGCTGACGATAGACTGGAAGCCTGACAAATCATCTGACATACCGATCTACGCGCAGATCGTGGCTTATATCAAGGGGAAAATTGCAGGCGGAGAGTGGCCGATCAATAGTAAATTGCCAACACAAAGAGCGTTAGCGCAAGCCTTTGATGTAAACCGCAGCACGGTGGTGACGGCGTTGGAAGAGCTAAAAGCGGATGGCTTCATTGAAACAACAGTAGGCAGTGGCTCCGTCGTTAGCAACAACACGTGGTCCTTGCTGACGACCACACCTCCCCCCAATTGGCTGGGCTACGTTCAGGCAGGGGCGCATATCCCCAATTCGCCGACGATTCAGGATATCAATCGTTATGAGCCTGACCCCAGGTACATTCGTTTGGGGACAGGTGAGCTGTCGTCTAGCTTGATTCCGGTTGCGGAGATGGAAGAGGTCATGGCTAGCTTGCAAGGCAAAATGACTCATCTCGGATATTCGGAGCCAAAAGGGCTGTTGCCTTTGCGTCAGGCGATCAGCAATCATTTGCGGAGCAGGGGGATCGAAGCTTCTCCGGCTTCTATTTTAGTCGTTTCAGGGGCCCTTCAAGCCCTGCAGTTGATATCGATTGGCATCCTTCACCGTGGATCTGCCATCTTGCTCGAACAGCCTTCGTATTTATTCTCACTGCCTTTGTTTCAATCATCGGGAATGCGTCTGGTTGGTGTACCGATGGATGCAGAAGGAATCTCTCCCCACGTGCTAACGAGACAAAAACAGGCGCATAACGCGGCACTACTCTATACGATTTCGGCTTACCACAATCCGACGGGGATTAGCCTATCAGAAAATCGAAGGGAGCAAGTGCTGGCGGCATGTGAGCGGGAGAGATTGCCTGTGTTGGAAGACGATGTTTATGGAGAATTGTGGTTGGACGAGCCAGGGCCATTGCCGTTGAAGGCGAGGGATCAGAGCGGGTTGGTCTTGTATTTGGGCAGCTTGTCCAAAACACTCAGTCCGGGGTTGCGGATTGGTTGGATTGTAGGGCCTGAGCCTGTCATTGAACGCCTCGCGGATGTGAAAATGCAGACAGACTACGGAGCGAGTGCTATTTCCCAATGGGTGGCGACAGAATGGCTCACAAGCGAAAGATATTCCCGGCATTTGGATCGTCTAAGAGCGGCACTGCGACACCGAAGGGACAGGATGTGCGAATGGCTTACTCGCTGGTTTGACGATCTGGCAGATTGGCATATTCCAGATGGCGGATTTTATATTTGGCTGCGTCTGCATCAGGCTGTTTCGATGCGCAAGCTTTTTACGGAAGCATTGGCAAAAGGGGTCCTGTTAAATCCCGGCTTTGTATATGATCAGACGGATAGTCATCATCTTCGCTTGTCCTATGTGTACGCAGAGGAAGCCGACATGGAAAAGGCGTTATTTGTCTTATCGCAGCTCCTGCGTGGCAGGGGGTAATGGAAAGAAGACACCTGCTTGGGTCAGGTGTCTTCTGTTATTTCAATGATAAGGGAACTGCGTGGAGTACCCGCTAAACTGCTGATATGCTTGCTGCAGTTGTTGCTGTTCGGCAGCCTCCAGCTTGTACCATCCTTTTTGGAACATGAGATTGAAAGCATCGCGCGCTGACTGATGGGTTTCATTCAAAATTTGTACCATGTCATCATAAAGCTGCTGGTGGCTGGCTTCACGAACGGCGATGTTAAAGTTATCCGTCAAATACTTGCACGTAGCCAGACAGTCGTTGAGGTAGTCACGATCGTTCATTTGTGGTCCTTTTACTTGTGGCAGCTGACCGGATTGCGGATTGGCGATCTGGTTTTGGTTTGGCATCCCGATTCCTCCCTTATTGCATTTGATGTTGTGGTTGGGATTGCTGTTGCTGGGACTGTGTCTGCGGAATGGTCGCCATCACTGCAGTGTTGTTGTTTTGCAGGTGACTCAGCAGTTTTTGGTAGTGTCGTTGATGCATTTGTCCTTGCTGTTCCAGACATTGCTTGACCTGGGGATCAGTAGCTTGCTGTGCGAAAGCATGCAGCTTTTTGAAAGCGATCAGTTCCCATGACAAAGCATCCTTGAGATAGCTCAAGTCCTTTGTCGTAATGACCTTGGGTGGTTCGGGAATCGGAGCTTGTGTAAAGGGCTTGGAAGACAGGATGGATGGCATTGGGTTGCTCCTTTCAGATGGAATCATGTATAGGATGAGCAACAAGTCAGGATGTAACCCCTGAGGATTGCAGCCAAAAAAAAATCCGGTCGCAAAGGACCGGATCAGGTTAGCTCCAGCGAAGAAACGACGATGTCGATGCTGGCGGGAGCGATATTGAGACAATATTGGGCTTCTTTGTACAACGTAGATTGAAGGGCATGGATAAGTGCTGGAATATTTGTCATGTAAGGCAGTTGAAGAGCAATCGAAACCTGAAACCGAGGCAAATCCTCAAAGCTTGAGACGATCTTGACCACATGATGGACCTCATCAAACTGGCCGCAGGCCGCTTCCACGATTTTTCGCAACACCTGAGGATGAATCATGATGCGTCCACCTGAAAACGGAGGATGAACCACAGTTGTTTCCCCAATGACTTCTTTTTTCGAGCTGAAAATCTGTTGGGCAGAGGAGATGAGGCGCTGGAGGAAATCTTTTTCTACCTCCACACGCGGAATCGGTATCGTGTGCTTGCCCATTGTTTCCCGCACGTAGCGGGCAGCCTCGATTTCCTGCGGAGGCTTGATGGATTCAATTGGGATGAAGTCCACCTGAAAAGGCAAATGCAAGGCTTCGACGATACGACCAATCATCCGCTGCGAAGTTCCTAACACGAGTAGTCGGCTTGGTTGAATCTCGCCAAGACTTCGCCGTACTTCTTCAGCGTGCTCCTTATAATGAAAAATAGCTCGTTTTACCGCCTGAATTTTTGTCTTCTCATATTTGGCAGAGGTTCCGGCCACCTTGCGTCCCTGGTAAATCAGGATGCCATCATCAATAATGGCGTCGATGTTCATTCGGTGAGCAAGTTCTAATGCACTGGTGCTTTTTCCTGTTCCACTGGTGCCGTACAAGGCGTAAATTTCCATGGGACCTCCTTCGTCATTTTTCTCGACTATGCTTGATCTTTTTTATTATACATGACAAGGAGGAGGGACAAAACGACTTTACTGGTATTGTGCCCCCATCTCCCGCGATCTTTCCGCAGCACGCAGAATGGCTGCAGTGACGGCCTCCTGGAATTGATAGGCTTCCAATACTTCCAGTCCTGCCTGGGTCGTTCCACCCGGACTCGTTACTTTTTGGCGGAGAATAGAAGGCTCTTCGCGTGTATCGAGCAGCATATGTGCCGCGCCGATCACGGTTTGCAGCGTTAATTGGCGTGCCATTTCCCGATCCAGCCCCGCTGTGGCACCCGCCCCCATCATGGCTTCTACCAAATAGTAAATATAAGCAGGGCCGCTTCCAGACAATCCAGTAATGATGTCCAGCTCTTCCTCGGCGACTTCATATACAGTGCCAATTGCTTCGAAAAGTTTGGTAGCCAGCTCGCGGTGCTCTTCTTGAACAAAAGGATTCGCGCACAGTCCCGTAGCAGACAAACCAACGGCAGACGAAGTATTGGGCATCGTGCGGATGATCGGGCACTCTGCACCGAGCCA